>JAHENW010000028.1 GCA_018610025.1 Thermoplasmatota archaeon | reverse complement strand
CGTTCAAGACGGTTGCAAGGGCTTCCTGGAAGGGGATAAGCCCCTCGAACGGCCTCTGTGATCCCATCACTTGTTCACCTCGTATACGAGATGTCCTAACTCTGGTAAGATAAGCTTTTCCATACCAAGTTTTACTGCTGGAGTAGAACCGGGCATGAGGAATATTATCTTATCACCGCAGACACCAGCGGTTGCCCTGCTCAGCATGGCCGGAGAACCTATATCTTCGTAGCTCAGCTGTCTGAACAGTTCGCCGAAACCGGGCAATTTTCTGTCGATTATATCGTTCACCGCATCTGGGCTTACATCCCTTGAACTGACACCGGTCCCACCGTTTAGTATGTAAACCTGTGCCTCTACACAGTGGAAAACGTCCTTTATCTCTTCGATATCGTCCTTCACTATCTCGTATCCCACGATCTCGTGCCCCTCGGCCCTCAACATCTCTTTTATCTTTTTACCCGAGGAATCATCCTCTTCTTCCCTGGTATCGCTCACGGTAACAACGGCACACTCTACACTTTCAGGACTCTTCTCCTTATGCTCTTCATGACCCATGTTCAATCACCTTTCTTCTTCTTGACCACCCTGATATCGGTGATCCTCGTATCTGGATACTGCCCTTCTTGGTCCTTCTCCAAGTACTTCACCATGTCCCAGATGGTCAGCAGGGCTGTGTTAACCCCGACCAGTGCCTCCATCTCTACCCCCGTTTTGTACACAGCCTTGACCTGGCACTCTACCTTGATCCCGTCATCATCCATCTCGAACCAGAACTTGATGTCATCTATGGGTATCGGATGACAGTGGGGTATGGTCTCCGGCGTCTTTTTCACCGCTTCGATACCCGCGACCTCGGCTGCCTGGAGGGGGTCACCTTTCTTGATACCCTCTTCTTCGATCCTCTCCAGAGTGCTCTCTCTTAACTCTATCTGCCCCCTGGCTAGAGCACACCTAGGGACCGCTTCCTTGTCCCCTATATCTATCATTCCTCCCCTTCCACCCATCCTTCTTCACCTTCACAGGTAACTTCCTTCTTCCACAGGGGTACTATCTCTTTCAGACGATCTATACTGTACTTGCAGGCGTCGAAGGCCGCCTCTCGGTGCGGAGCGGTAACGACTATGCCGACTATGTTATCGCCCACCTCCAGTTCCCCGTAGCGGTGCACGATCTTCACATCTCTCACTTTGAAGTTATTGATGGCCTCATCCCTGACCTTGACCATCTCCTTTTCAGTCATATCCTCGTACCTCTCCACCTTCATCTCTTCTACGTCTAGACCCTTATTCTCACCCCTGACCACGCCGTTGAAAACAACCACCGCCCCGTCACTCTCCTTCAGCATGTCATCCTTCATCTCCTCGATATCGAAATCTTCCTCGGTTATGACCACGTTCTCGTCCATCTTATTCACTCCAATACGGTTCCCTATTCTCGATGGCCTCTATGAATTTTTCCTTTAAGTCTGCCCCTTTATCGAGTTCTTCTCTGATGCTAACGTGGTTATCCGTTCTCAGTAAACACGGTTTCAGTTCCCCCTCGGATGTGACCCTCAACCGTGTGCAGTTGGAACAGAACTGGGTGTTGTGCATGGTCCTCACGAGTTCGACCTGCACCTCCGGCTCCTCTAAAAAATATTTCTTTCTAGCGTGCATCCTCCTTTGCTTGATCTCTACGGCCCTTTCCTCCAGCTCTTCAGCGATATCTTCCAGCGGCAGGTGGTATCTCTCATAATACTCCTCCGAGATCTCCTCTCGATTGGCTGTCATCTCGATTATCTGTAATATAGCACCGCTTTCACTGCTGAATCGGATCATGTCCTCTATCTCGTCATCGTTCAGACCTTTCATCAAAAGCATGTTGATCTTCACCGGATGGAGCCCCACTTCGACCGCTCTCTGGATCCCCCTTTTTACCTCCTCTACTCTGTCTTTTCCCGTTATCTCTTTGTAAGTCTCTGGGTCCAATGTGTCCAGGCTCACGTTTACCCTGTCCAGTCCTCTTTCTTTCAAATCCAGAGCCATGTTCCCCAGCGATGCACCGTTTGTCGTCAGCGATACATCATTCATGTATCTCGAACCGATCTCAACTATATCCATCATCTGTGGATGCACCAGGGATTCTCCACCGGAGAACTTTACCTTGTACATCCCCAACTCAGAGGCCTGCTTCAATATGCTCTCGACATCCTCTATGTCTAGCTGTCCTGCTCCGTCTTCCCCCTCCTCATGGCAGTAGAAGCATCTGAGATCACATTCCTGAGTGATCGATATACGGATGTTGGTTATCTCTCTGCCAAAAGTGTCCTTCATGTCGAGATGCTCAAGTGAGCATATCCGTTAAATAGTTTTGCCCCTCCCTTCAATACCCAACTGTCCACTGGATGGTAGTGTCTTTTGGATTGTGCACCCAGTAACCGTGTCCCGGCTCGAACTGATAGGTGCTCACGTTGTATTCGTAGGCCAGGTTGTACTCCTCATTCTCGTCGAAATAGCCTACCTTGTCGACTTCCGATGGTAGACCGTTGTTTCCCGTCTCGTTGCTGGGATATCCCACCATGTTCCAACCAGGTTTCAGGTCGATCACCGTGCTCGTGGGTTCAGAACCGGTTATGGTCAGTGTGCAGTTGGTGGTGATATGGACCCAGATGCCCATGCTTTCGTTCCATGTCTCCATGGAATCGTAATGATCGGACCTCTCCGGTACAAAGGTTCTCCACTGATCCTCTGATGCTCTATAATACATCACTTTGTCATAACATCCTTCGATACCGTATCTCTGGTTATGAAGGATCGAGGTCAGTTTTGATTCGGTTGGGATGATGGGACTAGATATGAACTGCCATCCCTCATTCATCTGAGTGATATTCAGATCGAGGTGAAAAACCCTTGCGAGCTTGAGGGTCACCTTCTTTGTCGTCTTCTTTGGAATGTCGGTGTTGACGTGATATATCCTATCGTCCTTTCGCTCTATCATGTCCACGATGCTGCCGTTCTCCGCTATGTAATCATATCCCACCGGCGGCTCAGGGACGGTAAAATTGAGAAATGCATCGGTGAAATATTCGTTCAGATTGTTATCTATACTGGCTACCACCTTGTTCGATCCTCCAGTATTGGGTGGACTGTAGTTCACCGAGAGCTCGTCCAGGGGCACACCCTGCTCACAATCCCTTACACCGTCTCCGTCGGTGTCGTAGGTATAGTTCGTGATCTTTCCATCCTTCATTCTTACCAGCCGGAATTCATCGCCATGCTTTACATCCCCGACTGTCACGTGCAGCGGTCGGGGAGGATCGCCGACATCCCCTGTTTGTTCGTTCCCGTTCCTATCGTACACGCTGGGACTGTGGGTGTGGCCGGTGAGAACAAAGGTTACGTTGTAGTCGATCACCATCTGCCTGAACTGGTCTCTGACGGTATCATCATCTATGCTATCGGGATAGGCGGGATGATGCATCAGGACGAACCGTTTAGATTTATCCATATTGGAGGAAAGGTCGTTCTTCAGCCACGTCAAATTCTCCATGGTGCTGTCGGAGTTGGTATCACTGACATAACTTTCGGTGTTGAAGAAGGTGAAGTGATTGCCTGCGTAATCGAAAGAATAGTTGAGGTTTGGATTGACCCACCTTTTGAACGATTCTATATTCTGTAAAGGATCGTTTTCACCATCATATGACCAGTCATGGTTCCCGCTTCCTACATAGACTGGCACCCTCAGTTTCCTCAGAAGCTGGATGAATTTCTGGTCCTGCTCTATAGGAGGAGGGTCCTGAGCGTCCCACCACGAATAAACCTTGTCACACACATCTCCTGAGATCACGACGAAATCGGGATGGATCAGGTTTATCTCCCTGACCGTCTCATTGATGTGAGGCATCGAGCCGTTCCCCTCAGCATAACCGGTATGGAGATCGCTGAGGTGTATGAATTTGAAATCATCGTCGATCCTTTCTTTTACATCAAGGGCGTGATATTCCATGTCCCTCCCGAGATCGTTCTCTATGGTGATGTTGTAAAGTCCCTCTCGGACCTCCAGTGGCATTCCACAGTTGAGTCTCCAGACTCCACCCCCCACATCATCCACATCTTCGACTGTCAGATTCCAGGATTCTTCATAGCTCCCGTATCTCTTCCAGATGGTCACTCTCCAATCCGTAGAGGTGTTGGCCGTGGTCGATTCGACCCTCATTTCGACCGTGCTATTCTTCTCTTCGATGGCCGGTATGGTGAAAAGAGGTCTCAATATATCCGGTTTTCCTTCTTCATAGATATCGAACCACAGGTTGGCATCGTTTTCATCGGTTCCAGTACTTCCGTCGAATGTTCCAGAGGTGAGTAACCAGCGGATCTCGTTTCTCACCGTTTTATCTCCGCCTATGGTATGGTTATTCAACCAGAATTTTCCGTGGAAGATAGCTCCTTCCGGTGGATCGCCATCGTCTACGCCCCCGCCGGGTCTGCTCGAGATGTCAGCTGCATCATCTCCTGAGGTGGAATCATGTTCCATCAGCTTCAAGCGGAATAGAACCTCATCGCTAGATATATTGAATGAATGCACATTGTTAACGATCATGATATCATCACTGTTTGAGAGGGGTACCGACGATGCCTCTGTAACCCAAGAGCTCCCACCATCATCGGATAACTCTATCTCGTAATACCAATTTGCTGCACTACCGGGATCTATCTCGTCTACCTGTTCTATCTTGTGGATATCTATCTTGACGGTTCTATCTGTATTATCCAGCTCAGTTGTAGAAACATCTCCATTGAATACAGGAATGGATAAGGAAGCGACT
>JAHENW010000027.1 GCA_018610025.1 Thermoplasmatota archaeon | reverse complement strand
CCATAACACGGCCACGGGCTGTCGGCCAGACCTTTAGCTTTACTAGTAGTCGAAGAACAAGCTAGTGCAATAAATGCCGTTAACACTAGCAAGGTTACGACGATCAGAGTTAACACTTCTTGAGCTTTCTTCATCTACATCCCTTCAGGTTCTTATCTTTTTCTTTTTGAGATTACAGCAGTTAAAGCTCCAGCGGCCACAACGATGACGGCCAATATCAGCCACCAGTATGTATGGAGAAAACTCTTTTTATTTATTTTGAATTGAACCTGCTCTGTGACCGTGTTGCCGTTCTCGTCCACCGCCTTCACTTCGACAGTGTGATTTCCTATCGAAAGATCTCTAAAGGTATATGAGGATACATTGCCCACCGAAGTCCAGCTCCCGTTATCTAGTTTTACTTCATAATGACTTATACCGGTTTCATTGTCGATCCCGGCCCATTTTATTGTTACAGAATTTGAGGCTATTTTTGTTCTCTTTTTGTGAGATTTGATCAGAAGAGTTGGTGCTGTGGTATCTTCTCCAATGGCATACAGGTATCCATTGCTGGAGCCAAAATATATCGTGCCGTCGCTACCGATAGCGGGGTCGGAACTCACAAAATTATAGGTGAAAATGTTCCACTTCTCCGTACCGTTCGGATCGACAGCGTAGAGTCTGTTGTCACTAGAGCCGATATATATAGTCCCGTCAGAGCCGATAGCCGGTGATGAGTAGACATGATTCCCAGTAGAGAATATCCACTTTTTTGTACCATTTGGGTAAACAGCGTAGATATTATAGTTGGAAGAGCCAAAATATATGGTTCCATCACTACCTATAGCAGGTGAAGATCTAAGTTCGCCTCCCGCATAAAAACTCCATCTCTTAGTTCCGTTCGGGTTCACAGCATACATCTTGCCGTTATCTGAACCCACGTATATCGTACCGTCCTCACCGATGGTCGGTGATGAAAGGACCTTATCTCCCGTGAAGAAGGACCACTTCTTCGTTCCGTCTGGATTGATAGCATAGAGCATTTTGTCGTCAGAGCCGAAGTATATCGTTCCGTCATCTGCTATAGCGGGGCTTGAATGAACTCTCCATCCGGTGGTGAAACTCCACTTCTTCGTGCCATTAGGATTTACTGCGTAAAGATTATCGTCATTGGAGCCAACATAGATCGTACCGTCAGGGCCCACTGTCGGGCTAGAGTTAATAGAAGCACCAGTGGAGAAGGCCCATTTTTTCGTGCCATTGGGGTTCACAGCGTAGAGCCGACCGTTATAGGAGCCAACGTATATCGTACCGTCCTCTGCAATAGCAGGAGAGGAAGGAGAGGTTCCACGAGCGTGGAAACTCCACTTCTTCGTACCGTTGGGATTTACTGCGTACATTTTATAACCATGGGATGAGACGTAAACGGTCCCATCGGGACCGATAACTGGGCTACTAGCTACACCAGCATTGGTATAGAATTTCCATTTTTCCGTACCATCAACGTGTCTGGTGTTATATTGACTCCGACCAGTATGTTTGAGACCTCCCTGAAACATCGGCCACGGGCTGTCGGCCAGACCTTCGGCTTTACCAGTAGTCGAAGCAAAGGGAACAACCAAAAATCCGATCACCAGCAGGGCGATCACGACGAAGGTCACTGTTTTTCCGCAATCACTATATCTCTTTTTCATCTATATCGCCCTTTTGCCAGCATTCTATCAACATCCGGATATCCCTGCACTCGACCTATCTAATATCTGGTTTTTTATTTAAATAATTAAGGGGCGCGCCTTTGGAGGGGATGAAAGGAGCACTCAGAAGACACTTGATATCGAGCTCGAACGAAAACCCTTATATCTTTTTTCACAATGATATGTTCGATAAGGGATCAAGATGACTGAAGAGAAGGAAGAGATAATCAGGAAGTACGCACTGAGGAATGCGGTGAGGCATGACGGAGAGGCCTCAGTCGGCCCCGTGATGAGTAAAGTGATGGGGGAGTGCGAGGAGTGCAGGGATGACCCACAGGGAACGAAAGAACTGATCGAGGGGATCGTAGAAGAGGTCAACCAGATCGCGATAGAAGATCAGAAGGAAGAGCTGGAGGAACTCATGCCCGAGTTTTTCGAGGAAAGTGAAGAAGAGGAGGACCAGCTGCCTGATATCGAGGGTGAAGAGGTGGTCATGCGCATGGCTCCGTACCCCAGCGGCCCCTTGCATATAGGAAACTCGCGCATGGTCATACTGAACGATGAGTACGTGAAGAGGAACGACGGCAAGCTCATCCTGTTCTTCGACGATACCATCGGTTCTAAAGAGAAAAAGCTGCAGCACTACGCCTACGACATGATAAAGGACGGTCTGGATTGGCTCGGGGTGGATTATCACGAAGTCTATTACAAATCCGACAGGATGGACATCTACTACGAGTACGCGGAGAAGATCTTAGAAAAAGGTGAGGCGTACATATGCGAGTGCAGTGCCGAAAGATTACAGAAGAACAGGAGGGAAGGAGAGGAATGCCCACACAGGTCACAATCTGTAGAAAAGAACCTGAAGATGTGGCAGGCCATGTTGGACGGCGCTTACGAAGAGGGTGAGGCCGTCATGAGGATAAAGACGGACATGCAGCATCCCAACCCGGCATTCAGGGACAGGGTGCTGTTCCGCATATGCAACAGGGAGCATCCCCGCGTGGCCAACAAGTACCACGTCTGGCCACTGCTGGAGTTCTCGTGGGCCATCGACGATCATCTCCTTGGCATGACGCATATACTGAGAGGGAAGGACCTGGTCATGGAGGACCAGATGGAAGAACACATCTGGGATATATTCGACTGGGATGCGCCAGAATTTCTTCATTACGGTATGCTCAGGTTGAAAGACGTGCATCTAAGCAAAAGTGAGTTCCAGGAGAAGATACGCACCGGAGAGATGAGCGGTTGGAACGATCCCAGAACGTGGTCGCTCCAGTCGTTACGAAGAAGGGGTATACAGCCCGAGGCACTTAGAGATTTCATCTTGGGCTTTGGGATGTCCAAAACCGACATAGAGGTGCCGGCCTCCAAGCTGTACGCCGAGAACAGGAAGATGATAGATTCGAAGGCGAACCGCTACTTCTTCGTACCCGAACCTGTGAAGATAACTTTGGAGGGAGACATAGAGCTGGACGAAGTGGAGGTGCCCAGGCATCCTGATCACGAGGAGAGGGGGAATAGAAAGATAAAGACCGCCCGCGAGGTTTTGATTCCAAAAAAGGAGTGGGAGGAGAAGCAGGGCGAGGAGATCCGCTTGAAGAATTTCTGTAATATAAAGTTGGACGGTAAGAAGGGTGTCATAACCGGTTCCGGCAGGAGGGACCTGATAAAGATACAGTGGCTACCCGAGGGTTTGGACGCAGAAGTCGAGATGCCCGACTCGACCGTGGTGACCGGTAAAGTAGAGAAGGGGATGTCCAGTGTATCCGAGGAAGAACTCATCCAGTTCGAGAGGTTCGGCTTCGTAAAGGTTCAGGGTAAAGAACCAGTATTCGCCTGCTACGCCCACAGTTGAGATAAATTTAAAAACCTCCTCCTTCTTTTTTCCCCATGGAACAGCACAAACACTGTCAGGTGTGTGGAAGACCCATACCCGTGGACGAGACGTTCTGCTCCGAGAAATGCAGGGAGGAGTATGAAGATATGGTCAGTAAACGGAAGAAGAGGATGTACGTGGTATACGGTCTGCTTGCCGTCCTTCTTATCGTCATCTTCGCCAGGTATATGATGTGAAAGGGGATCGAGATGGTAGAGAGAGTGATAGTAGGAGGAACCTTCGAGACCGTTCATAAGGGGCATGAAAAACTGCTGAAGACGGCCCTTGACAAGGGACAAACGGTAATAGGACTGGTCTCGGACGACATGTTAGAGGACTGGAAGCCAGAGATAGAAAAGAGCTTCCGGAAGAGGAAAAAAGGGCTGGAAGAGTACATTGAAGGTTCACTGCAGCCAGATAACGATTGGGAGATAAAGGCCATCGATGATCCCTACTCCATGGCCGTCGATGGAGATTTCGATGTTCTTGTGGTCTCCTATGACACCAGAGAGAGGGGGGAAGAGATAAACCGCAGAAGAAAGGAAGAAGGTAAACCGACGCTGGAGTTGTCAGAGGTACCTCCCATCATGGCCGAAGACCTGATGCCCATCAGTTCCACGAGGATAAGGGAGGGAGATATAGATCGCAGGGGTAAGAGACTACGACCCATCAGGATAAGGATAGGCTCAGAGAATCCTGTGAAGATAGGGCCTGTTGAGGATGTGCTCTCCGAACTTTTTTCTGTAAAGTTGATATCAGAGGGTGTAGAGATCGAGAAAGAAGGGAAGGAGCAGCCGATCGATGACGAGATCCTGAAT
>JAHENW010000026.1 GCA_018610025.1 Thermoplasmatota archaeon | reverse complement strand
ATCGATAAGGCCGCCGAGAAAGGAGAGATGGAGAGGCCGTGGCAGTACTTCGCTGTGCTCCTTACGGTCAAAACGGTGGGTGTTCAGGGTGATAAAAGGGCCTACGGGCATACCGTGGGTGTGAGAGCCGTGCAGTCTCTGGACGCCATGACGGCGAACTTCAGTGATATGCCTAGGGACGTCATGGAAAGGATCTCTACCCGGATAACCAACGAGATGAAGGATCGGGTCAACAGAGTGGTTTACGATATAACCAACAAGCCGCCGGGTACCATCGAGTGGGAGTGAAGGCGAGTTAGGGGCTGCAAAGATTTATTAAAGGCCTGTAGTTCCCTCCGGCGTGACACCCATCACCCTACTGATCATAGCCGTATTATTCACCCTTATAGGTATAGCCCTGGGTATAGTCACGGGGCTCATACCCGGTGTTCACGTGAACACCATTTCTTTTCTTATAGTGGCATCCCAGGCACCGCTCATACTCTTTATACTTAAATTTGTATCATCCTACGATCCATCTGTACTACAGATACTAGCCATACTTTCAACCCTGGTCATCGGCTGCCTGGTGACACACACATTCCTTAATTTTATTCCCAGTACGTATCTGGGAGCTCCGGAGGGAGAGACCGCCCTTTCAGTTCTGCCTGCACACAAACTCATGCTGGAGGGGAAAGGATATGAAGCTATCAAGGCCAGTGCCTTCGGGAGTTTCGGTGCCGCCCTTTTGGCCCTTTTACTAATAGTACCGGCAAGACTTATCATGGGCCCGCCGGTCAACTTCTACGATAAACTGGTGCCCTGGATTCCCTTCATACTCATAGCAGTGGTCGCTGCGCTGGTTCTTCAAGAGGGAAAAAGCATACTGGACTGGAGGCCTAAACTGGTCTCCTTCGGGATCTTCCTTCTATCCGGTCTCCTGGGCTTTATCATACTGATGCCCAGGGGGCTCTACACCCACAATTACTTTCCCTTCCAACAGGAAGGGGTCTCACCGGCATCGCTCATGCTATTTCCTTTATTCACCGGTCTCTTCGGTATATCAACTCTTATCGTGAGTCTCATGGACGATCCGGAACTCCCGGAGCAGGTGACGGAGGACGTAGATGTGGATTTAAACGGGAAGAACAAGCTGAGAGGTGTTGTAACCGGCACGTTCTCCGGCGGACTGGTAGGTTGGCTGCCGGGGATAACTGCGGCTGCCGCAACCGCCGTGACCAAGCTCTTCTCCGGGGATGAAGAAGATGAAGAAGTACATACTAGGGAGTACATAATCGCAGTGTCCGCAGTGGATACCAGCTGTGCCATCTTCACCCTCATCGCCCTCTTCGTTATCCTCAAGGCAAGAAGCGGCGCCATGCAGGCGGTGCTGAAGATCAACGAGGGGAATATCAACCCATGGGTACCCCTATACAACATGCCATGGCTCATGGCTTTACTCCTCTTTTCTGTCATACTAGCATCCGCCATGGGCTACGTTCTAACGCTGTACTTCGGAAAGCTCTTCTCAGGCATTCATAAAAAGATCGATTACAGGACTATCTCAAAGTCCATAATCGTCTTTTTGATAGTTCTCATGTTCATCTTCAGCGGACCGCTGGGGCTGGCCATAGGACTCATATCCACCTGCGTGGGGCTCATACCCCCCTCATACGGTGTCAAGAGAGTACACATGATGGGATGTCTGATATTTCCCATAATATTCTTCCTGCTGGGATATGAAGGATTTTTGATAAAACTGTTCGGCCTGTGATCAACCAAGTGTCAGTACTTCTTGAACGGTGCTGTAAGGAAGACTAACACAGGGAATATCTCCAGCCTGCCGGCCCACATCTCTATTATCAGCACAATCTTCTCGTGCATAGGCATGTCCGCGCCGGTGAGTCCAACGCTCAGACCTACATTGCCTTCAGCTGAGGCAACCTCGAACAATGCATCTACGCCAGAGGCTCCTCCGGCCATGAAGACCAGTGCCCCAGAAACCAGCACAATAAGATAAAGAACAGCGTATACTGCGACCTCCATTATCTCTTCAGGATGGTAGTAGTTATCCCCTGCCTTCATGGGCAGCTTGACGGATTCAGGCAGTAGCTGTTCTCTCACGAGCCATATGAGTGCATAGAAGATTATGACCACTCTGATGAGCTTTAAGGCAGAAGCCGTCGAACCATAGCCGCCGCCGAAGATCATGAGTATCGTGAGTATAAACTTCTGGAAGTCAGTCCAGGTGCCAACGGGCGCGGTGTTGAATCCGGTACCCGTCAGAGCGGTTATGACCTGGAAGGAACCGTATCGGAATGAATCGAATGTCAGTCCCAGACTTATGGCCATAACTATGGTAGCTATGAGGATTATGATGAAGATGGCCCTGACCTCTATGTTCTTGAAGAAACTCTTGACGTTCCCGATGAATAACTCATGATGCATGGCAAAGGATATTCCGCCCAGGACCATGAAGGGCATTATCGCGAGCTCAAGGAAGAGTGCATGGGAATGGCCACTCATCCGATATGTCATGATGCTGTAGTTCTTAACCGAAAAACCTCCGGTAGCCAGGGCGGTCATGGAGTGGTTTATAGAGTCAAAAAGGGGCATGCCGATGATATACAGTATTATCGCCAGAGCAGCGGTATATCCTGCGTATATGACCCATATGCGCCTCGTAGTTTTAACAACGCTCGGAACCAAGCGATGGCTCCTACCTTCAGCGAGGTAGAGGCGGTGAGCCACGGTACCAGTTCTTACAACTAAAATACTGAGGAAAAGTACGATGACCCCTACACCGCCGACCCACTGTGTGATCGAGCGCCACATGAGTATGGAATAGGGGAGACCTTCCACACGGAGTCCGTACATGGTGAGTCCGGTGGCGGTGAAGCCGGACATGGATTCAAAAAATGCGCTGACGAAGGTGAGACCCCACTCGGGCCCGAAGTAATATCTGACGAGCCAGAACGGGAGGCCGCCGATGAAGGCGATGGTCAGCCATGCCAGGGCGGCCAGAACCACGGCGGCCCCCAGGTAGAGTTCAGTCTTCTCGAAAAGGACTGTCAGGCAAAGTCCCAAGGCTCCGGAGAGGGCCGCCGGGAATAGGAAGCACAATGCTAGTAGAAGACTACCATCTACCAAGTAGGCCATGATTGCAGGGATCAGTAAAAGAAAGGTCAGCAAAATACAGAGTATACCGAGGTAATAACTCACTGTTGAGAGTAGACCGTAGGGTTTGAAGTAAGGATGGATTATATCTTGGATGCTCTCCTTCTTTCCTTTTATATCTAGCCACGGTATATGATCAGGCAAATCTAGCACACCTTTTTATGACGGTTTGATAGATTATATAATAACTTATTTTTTAATGTTCTGTTGATTATACTCTAAGGCTTATTCTTGAGATTCTATCAGGGCTAACAAGAAAATATCACATCAGCCCGAACCGCTTCTTCTCTTGGAAGAGCTTCTTGACCTGGTCTACAGTGTTCAATCTTGCCAGTAGTGTCACGTTGTCATCCGGTTTTATCTGTGTCTCACCATCGGGTATAAGTGTCCTGTCCCCTCTCATTATCGACACGATTATACATCCCTTGGGCAGGCCGGCGGTCTTTATCTTCTTGTGTGCGATGGGTGCGCTCTCCTTCACCTTTATATCCATCAACTGGGCCTCCTTTCCTCCTACGGTGAGTATCGTCTTGGACTCTCCCAGAGAGTTCTTTATCTGCATGGCGCTGGCTCTGGTGGTACTGACGGTGTTTTCAATACCAAGATTTGAGAATACCCCTTCGTTCTTCGGGTTGTTGACCCTAGCTATCACAGTGGGAACTTTGAAGAGCTTCTCGGCTAGCTGTGCAGCTATCAGGTTGACCTTGTCATCGCCGGTCACGGCCACCAGGGCGTCCGCCTTATTGAGGCCGGCGTCTTTCAGGTATTCTAGGTCGGTTCCGTCCCCTTCGATTATCAGAGCGTCGAATTCCTTGGAGAGTGTATTGGCCAGTTCCTCGTCCTTCTCCATCAGGACGACATCGTGCCCCTCTGGGAGAAGAAGCTTTGCCAGATCGGTTCCGACGCGACCACCGCCTATTATTACAATATACATCTGTCCACCGTTGAAGGGAAATATGTATGTCTAATAAATGGTTTTCCATAAAGTTTATTTACAGGATTTTCGGAGAACCGCTCTTTAATATATAAGGATATATAAACCAGCAGATTTCTACGGAAACGATGTACTTCCTCTCGTGCGTGGTCATCGGTATCATCGTGGTGGGGCTCATAGCGGCCTACCTCAGCGAGATGTATCTCACCCAGATACTCATCATCCAGAACATATTGATCTTCATGATAGTTTTCATCCCGGCCCTGAGGTATCCATTCGTCTTAAAGGAGGTTGTGATAGACCTGGCAGGGATGCCGATGTATCTTCAGACCGGAGAGAAGCTGTACACTCTCTTCACACTCATGTTCTTACATGGAGGATTTCTCCACATCATCGGTAACGTGTTAATCCTTTTCTTCATAGGTATACCCCTTGAGGACAGGATAGGAAAGAAGAACATCGCGATAGTCTATTTCTCTACCGGATTGATGGCCACCATGGGACAGTTCTCATTCCAATTCGCTGTAGGTTGGGGGCTGAACATACCCAATCTTGGAGCTTCAGGGGCGATCATGGGGCTCATGGGAACCATGGTTTACCTGTATCCAAAGGACAAGATACCCATGTTCCTTGGGCCCATCTTCATGCCGGAAGTGAGGGTCGACCTGGCCGTGGCCGTCTTCATAATGCTCCAGACGGTCATCGCCTTCATGAACCCATATGGACAGACGGCCCACGCGGCCCACTTTACAGGATTTGGATTCGGTATGGCCCTGGCTCCACTACTGAGAAGATATATCACTCGAGAGAAAACGGCGGTCAAGAGGGATTATTCAAAACTGGAGAAGTTGGCAACCGATGAGAAGCTGGAGAAGGCCTATGAGAAGATAGAGGGGTCAGATGAAGAGGAGATGAGGGAAGCGTGGGCGGAATACATATTGAACAAAGCAGAGTGTCCAGAATGTGGTGGGAACCTGGATGATGGGGGATGTGAATGCGGCTTCGACATGTGGGAAGATTAATATATGTGAAGGGACAAAACCCTCTCTACGGTGAACAGCATGGAAGCCCCTCAGTCATACTATCTAAAATGTCCAGCGTGTGAAGAGGAGACTCAGCATCGCATACTCAAGGGAGACGTAGGAACCTCGGGTGAAGAGATAACCATCGACGGTGTGATCAAATGTAATGAGTGCGGTCATACCAGGCATAAAACTTTGAGGGAGAAGGCCGCAGTAGATGTTCCCGTGGTAGTAAGCTGGATGGACGATTCAGAGAGGAAAAAAATATCGCTCTATCCCGACGAATGGGTGACGAAGGATGAGGAACTGATAGTGGATGGAGAAAGGGTGCAGGTGACCTCCATCGAGCAGGAGGGGAACAAGAGAGTGGACTCCTCTGAAGTGGATGATATCGAGACGATCTGGGCCAAGAAGCACGAGAAGGTGATGGTCAAGGTCGCCATACATAAAGGTAGGAACACCGTCTCCGAGACGCTAGAGGTCTCACCTGACGAGGAATTTTACATCAACGATAGATTGGAGGCGGGAAAGTACGATACCGTGATCTACCGCATAAAAACGGAGGACGATGTGGTCAAGGACGGAAAAGCCCTGGCCGACGATATAGTCAGGATATACGCCAAGAGGATAAGATAGATTATCTTCTCTTCTTCCTGAAAAGGGCCACTGCGGCCACCACTACCACTAGACCGCCGATGAGCAGTCCCATCATGCTAGCGGATGCCGGGGGATCGTTCTGTATATCTTCGTATATGTTCACCGTGTGGGTGGAGAATTGCATCCTCAGGTACACGTGGACATGGTCTTCAGTTATATTCACGTAGTATCCCTGCTCCGTGTCGGTGTGCAGTTTCTTGGGCCGGATATACGGTATCTCATCACCGTCGATAGAGGCCTTTATGTCTTCGAGAGCGGTCATCTCTGAGCCGATGAGCTCTCTGCTCAGGTTGAGATGTATGATCTTACTTTCCTGGTAATCTCCACTGATAGTCAACTCGACATCCCCCTTTTCGGCCTTCTTCACTTCGGTACTCACCTTATTGATGCCTCCCTGTATCTGACCATCTCTTCCCACCGCTATATCGGTGAGGACATCTCTTCTACCGAACTGGGAGCTTTCAGAAACTTGGGACTCTACCGAACCGCCTTCGCCAAGGTCATAGGTAAGCACCGTCCTCTTATCTCTACTT
>JAHENW010000025.1 GCA_018610025.1 Thermoplasmatota archaeon | reverse complement strand
TCCGGAAAGATACTGATCCCCTCCAGTCTCGACCTTGTCGAGACGTCCATCCTTGCGGCCGCTCTTGAAACAATAGACAGGGTCGGCCCCTGCAAGGCCAATCTGGAGATAAAAGAGATAAGAGATGTCCGGGAATCCAAAAGGAAGAGGATCGTTGACAGGGCCAAGGAGCTCCTCTCAGAGACACTGGAAGAGAGCAAAGTGGCCACCGGTAACCTGACTGAAACGGTCAGACAGGAGGTCCAGATGGAAGAGATAAGCAGGTATGGTGATTCCAACTCACCCGCCGGACCCAACGTTAAGAACTCCGATGCCATCATCGCCGTCGAAGGCAGATCAGATGTACTGAATCTACTCAAATACGGTATAAAGAACGCCATAGCAGTAGAAGGGACCAACGTGCCGGAAGCTATAAAACAGCTCTCTTCTGAACGAGTTACCACGGCCTTCGTTGACGGGGACAGAGGCGGAGACCTCATCTTGAAAGAGCTGCTGGAGACCGCAGAGATAGACTACGTCGCCGAGGCACCGGAGAACCACGAGGTCGAGGAATTGACACAAAAACAGATAATGAAGGCCCTCAGGAACAAGATACCGCTGGACCAGTACTTAGAGATGTACGATTTAGAGGTAGAGGGCGAGGAACTCTCACCTGAAGACGCTAAACAGGTCAAGAAGCCCGAAAAAAAGGGAAAGAAAAAGGAGAAGAAGGAAAGAAAAGAAGAGAAGAAAAAGGAGAAAACGGAATACCAGAAGTACAAAGACATCCTAAATGAGGTCAAAGGGGAGAAGAAAGCGGTCCTTCTAGACAGTGATGAGAAGAGGGTCAAGGAGCTGGACACCGGAGACCTCTCCGAGAAACTTCAGGACATACCCGACTCCGTAAAAAAGATAATATTCGACGGTATCGTCACACAGCGGCTCGTGGACATAGCCAATAAGGCCGGTATCGAGACCATCGTGGCCCGGAAGATCAGCAGTATGCCCAAGGTCCCTAACACCCTGGAGATCCTGTCTAATGACGACCTGAAGAACGCCTAAAAACCCTTCCTTTTTTACCCTATCTATATTATTCCATCTATATATCCCTATAAGGGATTTATACCTCTCCCCACCCGAACGTTTTTATACTCATTTTTTTGCTCACTGTCAACGGTAGAAACTATGACCAAATATGTATATTCTTTCGAGGAAGGTAGTGCGGACATGAAGGACTTACTAGGGGGAAAAGGTTCCAACTTGGCAGAGATGACTTCTTTAGGATTGAATGTTCCTCCTGGGTTCACAGTCACAACCGAGGCATGCCTCGATTATATCGATAAGGGAGAACTGAGTGAAGAGATCAAAGAACAGATGAAGAAACACATGGAAGAACTGGAAGAAGAGATGGGACAGCAGTTCGGCGATCCCGAAGACCCCCTGCTCGTCTCCGTCCGATCCGGTGCCGCTGTTTCCATGCCAGGCATGATGGACACCGTCTTGAACCTGGGTTTGAACGAAGAGAGCTTGAAAGGGCTGATAGAGAAGACGGATAAACGATTCGCCTATGATAGTTACCGTAGATTCGTCAACATGTTCGGTGAAGTGGTGAGGGGGATACCCCATCGAAAGTTCGAAGAAGAGATGGACAAGGTGAAAGAAAAGAGGGGGGCCGAGAACGATGTCGATCTGGATTGGGGAGGGATGAAAGAGGTCACTGAAGCGTATAAAGAGCTGGTGGGCGATATACCATCTGATCCTTGGGAACAGCTGGTCGAGGCCACCAAAGCGGTATTCGGCTCGTGGGACAACGAGAGGGCCGTGAGATACCGTGAGCTCAACGACCTGCCCCACGACATGGGTACTGCCGTGAACGTTCAGGCGATGGTGTATGGTAATACTGGCGATCGATCAGGAAGTGGTGTAGCTTTCACTAGAAATCCATCTACCGGTGAAGACAAAGTATACGGCGAATTCCTTCGTAACGCTCAGGGGGAAGACGTCGTCGCCGGTATAAGGACACCCCTGGACATACAGGACCTCAAGGATCTTTGGCCGGATGTATACGAAGAGCTGGAAGAAGTCTGTGAGATACTTGAAGAGGAATACAAGGACATGCAGGACCTGGAGTTCACCATAGAGGATAAAGAACTCTACATACTTCAGACGAGAACCGGTAAAAGAACGCCCAACGCCGCGGTGAAGATAGCCCACGACATGGTTGAAGAGGGTATAATAAGTAAGAAAGTGGCTCTTCTCAGGGTGAAAGGTGAACAGATAGAGAAGATCCTGCACAAGAGGATAGACCCAGAAGCCGATCTGGATAAGATGACTCAGGGGTTGAACGCTTCTCCAGGAGCCGCCTCAGGTAAGGTCATCTTCGATACGGACGAGGCCGCTGAAAGAGGTAACGAAGGAGAAAATATAATCCTGGTAAGGCCCGAGACGACACCGGAAGATATTCACGGGCTCGCCGCTTCTCAGGGCGTTTTGACCAGCCGGGGCGGTATGACAAGCCATGCCGCCGTGGTCGCTAGAGGTATGGGCCAGCCCTGTGTGGCCGGTGCCGAGGAGATAGACATCGACCTTGAAGGTGAGACTTTTACGGTGGATGGCAGAACTGTGAAGAAAGGAGATATAATGACCATAGACGGGACCACCGGGGACGTGATCCTGGGTGAAGCACCCCTTATCGAACCGGAGTTCACCCCCGAATTCGAGGCACTGCTCTCATGGGCAGACAACATCAGAAAGATGGGGGTCTGGACCAACGCCGATACGCCCGAGGATACGAAGAAGGCTCTGGAATTCGGAGCAGAGGGCATCGGTTTGACTCGTACGGAACACATGTTCTTCGACCCCGAACGTTTGGGCGTTGTACACAAGATGATAATAGCACAGGACAAGGAACACAGGCAGGAGGTCATAGACGAACTGCTGCCCATGCAGAAGAAGGATTTCAAAGAACTATACGAGGTCATGGACGGTAAGACGATAACCATAAGACTGCTGGATCCACCGCTGCACGAGTTCGCACCCACTGAAGAAGAAACTCAGAAGG
>JAHENW010000024.1 GCA_018610025.1 Thermoplasmatota archaeon | reverse complement strand
TAAAGCTAATATATCGGTTTTCACATATCATGTGTGCATCCCTCTATTGGTGCTGGCTGTCAGGACTGGATGTCAGACAGCCAGCACGTGGATGCACTTATCTACTTCTATATTTAAAAATATTGATAAAACTATTTTTATCTATGAAAAAGGTTTTCTACACGGCCGCTATAGGATAAACTTTAAATAGAACCTCTATATTATTACTAAACAGAAGAATTACAAATTAAGGTTGTCAAATCGAGGTGATAAAGATGGCTGAAGAAGAAAAGAAGAAAGGTAAAGAGGGTAAGGAGATAGAGAGGGCCGATGAGAAAGAAAAGAAGATCAGCAAGCGTCCAAGCGAATGGATAGCCGACCCGTTCAAAGAGATGGACAGGATGTTGGAGGACCTAGACAGGACGTTCGGTGATTTCTTCGGCAGACCGCTCCTCAGGAGAAGAATGGAGGACCTAGGAAGACCAGATTTCAGGACACCTGTGATCGATTTTCAGGATAAAGAGGATCATTTCCTAGTAGAGGCAGAGATACCTGGGATAGATAAAGAGGATATAGAGGTCGAAGTGAAAGAAGACAAACTGACCATCAGCGCAGAGAAAGAAGAGGAAGTCAAGGAAGAAGGCGAAGACTACATAAGACAGGAAAGGGGCTACCACTCGTTCTACAGAGAACTGCCCATGCCGGACAACGTGCTCACAGATGAAGTGGAAGCCAGCTTGGAGAATGGCATACTGAATATCCAGCTGCCCAAGAAGGAACCAGAGAAGAAGAAAGGCAAGACCATCGAGATAAAGTAAAAACCCTTTCTTTTTTATTATTATGAAGAAAGAAAATATTGAAGAGATAATCCATCTCCTCCAAAATCCAACCAGGAGGAAGATACTCGAGTTCCTTTCCAGAGAGGAGCACTACCCCCTTGAATTATCACGATCTCTGAACACCAGTCAGCAGGCGATCTCGAAGCATCTCAAGACTCTAGAGGAACACGGGTTGGTGGATTCAAAAAAAGGTAAGAGCAGCAGAGGAGGTCCTCCCACGAAGACATACAAGGTGAACAGCGAGTTATGCCTCCGGATAGACCTCGGCTCTAGGATTTTCGGTGCCTCGGTTGAAAGATTGGACGGGGAAACTATAGAAGGTTATGAAGACCTAGATGAAAAAATAGAGAGAGAAAAGGAAAAAAGATATGGATCGCTGAAGGATAAAAGAGAACTCCTGGAAGAAGTGGAAGAGGAGATGGAGGAGTTGGAAAGAAAGAGAAGATATCTTTTGAAGAAAAAAGAAGAGTTATTGGGCGAAGCGTATGGATTTATCAGGAAGAACTTTGAAGGTCATAATAAAAGGAACCTACTTTACTATATGATAAATAACGGGACTACTAACCCGGAAAAGTTGTCAGCAGAATTGGATGTAAGAAGAGATGAGATGAAAAGATTAATAGATGAGATAGAAAAAAAGATAGAATTATGGTGATAATATGAACTACGAAGATGAAGACGAAGATGAGTGGAGAAGAAGTCCGTTCGGAGACATATTCGGTTTCAGCAACTTGGACAAGGAATTCGAGCGGATGAAGAAGTTGGCCGACGAGATGTTGAAGAAAGGTCTGAGCAAGGACATGGGAAAGGATCCCTTCGTTTACGGTTTCTCGGTGAAAACGGGACCTGACGGTAAGCCCAAGGTCCAGGAATTCGGGAACGCAAAGGATTACTTCAAACATGGAGACGAAGGAAAATCGGAGTGGACACCTTTGACGGATGTCCAGGAGACTGACGACGAAGTCCTCGTCACCGTGGACGTGCCAGGAGTAAAGAAAGAGGAGATAAACCTGAATGTGAGGGACAGGACGATGACCATCGATGTACAAGGTAAGCGAAAGTACAAAACGACTGTAGAGCTACCTTCCACTGTGAACCCAAACGAGGCTGATGCCTCCTATAACAACGGTATCCTAGAAGTGAAGTTGAAGAAAGAGGAAAAAGAAAAGGGCCAATCCATAGAGATCAGTTAAGGGTCAGAACATGTCGGACGAAGAAGAGAACCAGGGAACGGAAGATCCTGTCGACGATAAAGGGGTAGCGGAAGGTACAGTCGAAGATATAGGAGGCGAAGAGCTAGAAGAAGAGATCGAAGAGGAAGTGGAACAGGAAGTCGAAGAGATAGAAGAGGACATCGAAGAGGCCAGCAGAGAACAGTTAAAAGAGGAGGTGGAAGAGCTGGAGTCCTCGCTGAAGAAAGTGATGGCAGACTTCGATAATTACCGGAAGAGGATGATGAAGGAGAAGAAGAGGATCATAGAACGGGCTACGGAGGACCTGATGATCGATCTCTTGGAGGTACTCGATGACTTCGAAAGAGCACTGGACAACGAATCGGAGATGGAAAGGGAAGGTATAGAGATGGTTTACAAGAAGTTCCGTCAAGTGCTGGAAGAACACGGACTCGAGGAGATCGACGCTGAAGGCGAGAAGTTCGATCCACAGTATCACGAATGTGTCATGTCCGTGGAAGAAGAAGACGAAGAAGAAGACAGGATCCTCGAGGAGTTCCAGAAAGGGTATAAACTGAAGGATAAGGTGATCAGACCCTCAAAAGTCAAGGTAGTTAAATGACCGATTACGAGATATATGATGAAGATCGAGATTGAATAAATATGTATAGATATGAGTTAATAAATATCCAAGGTGATAATGTATGAGTAAGATATTAGGTATAGATCTAGGAACGACGAATTCAGCTATGGCGATAATGGAAGGCGGAGAACCGACGATAATCCCCAACTCAGAGGGAGACAGGACTACGCCCTCTGTGGTAGCCTTCAAGGATGAAGGGGAGAGACTGGTCGGTGAAACGGCGAAAAGACAGGCAGTGAAGAATCCAGAGAGAACGATAACATCTATAAAACGGAAGATGGGCAGTGATTATACGGTGAATATAGAAGGTAAAGAGTACAAACCTGAAGAGATATCATCTATGATACTCCAGAAGCTCAAGATGGATGCCGAGGAATACCTGGGTGAAGAGGTGACCGAGGCGGTCATAACGGTACCCGCGTATTTCAACGAACCTCAGAGGGAAGCCACAAAGAACGCAGGCGAGATCGCTGGTTTCGATGTGAAGAGGGTTCTAAACGAGCCCACAGCTTCATCCATGGCCTACAGGATGGAAGAGAAGGAGAAAGTGGAGACCATCCTGGTTTACGACCTAGGTGGAGGTACCTTCGACGTTTCCATCCTTGAGGTAGGCGATGGTGTGTACGACGTGCTCTCCACCTCAGGTAACACCCAGCTCGGAGGTGACGACTGGACACAGAAGATAGTGGACCACTGTCTAGAGGAGTTTGAAAAAGATACAGGGATAGATCTCAGCGATGACAGGGAGGCACTCCAGAGGATAACCGAGGCCGCTGAGAAGGCCAAGAAGGAGCTGTCGTCCAGGCAGAAGACCGAGATAAACCTTCCCTATCTGACTGCAGATGAAGAGGGACCGAAGCATCTAGATATCGAAATTACCAGAGGAGAGTTCCAGAGGATGACTAGTGATCTAGTGGAGAAGACCAAAAAACCGCTGAATATAGCTCTGGACGATGCCGACCTTTCGGCGGACGATATCGACGAGGTGATAATGGTCGGCGGTTCAACGAGATTACCGGCCATCAAAGACCTGGTCAAGGATTATTTCGGTCAGGACCCTCACATGAAGATCAATCCCGACGAGTGTGTGGCCATAGGAGCTGCACTCCAGGCTGGAGTGATATCCGGAGAGGTTAAGGAAGACATCGTTCTCCTGGACGTCACCCCGCTCTCCATGGGCGTAGAGACACTTGGTGGGGTTACAGAAACACTAGTGGAGAGGAACACCACCATACCAACCGAGGAGAGCAAGGTGTTCACGACGGCACAGGATAACCAGACGGCCGTGACTATACATGTGGTCCAAGGAGAACGGGCGATGGCCCAGGACAATCACAGTCTGGGACAGTTCAATCTGACAGGTATTCCACCTTCTCCCAGAGGTGTCCCTCAGATCGAAGTTACTTTCAAGATAGACGAGAACGGTATACTTCACGTATCAGCAGAAGACAAGGGTACCGGTAAAGAAGAGAGTATCACCGTCGAAGCCACTGGCCAGCTCTCCGAAGAGGAGATGGAACGGATGAAAGAAGAGGCCGAGAAGCACGCCGAGGAAGACAAGAAGAAGAAAGAGAGGATCAAGACCAAGAACGAAGCCATGAACTTGGTGGGCTCCGCTGAGAGAACCATGGATGAGATGGACGACCAGATAGACGAGTCCGTAAAACAGGAGATCCAGGAGAAAATGGACGAACTGCAGGATGCGCTCGACGACGATGATTACGAAAGGATAAAGGAGAAGAAAGAGGAACTGGAACAGAAAGTACAGGAGATCGGGAAACAGATGTATCAGGCACAGCAGCAGGCCGCCGGACAGGGTGCAGGTCCCGGTGGAGTCGGTGCAGGTCCAGCCGGAGCTAGTGCAGGACCCGCTGCTGGGGCCGGTCAGGCAGGCCAGGCCGGCAAGAAGTCGGAAGAAGATGAAGTGATGGACGCGGACTACGAAGTGGTGGACGAAGAAGACGAGGAAGAGGAAGAATAGACCTTCCCTCAGAATCCTTTCCCTCGAGTGAGAGGGGCAAACCTCTTAACTCTCCCTTATCTTTCAGCCTACAATCTGCGCTTTATCCGATCTGGACATAACATCTCCTATAATATACTCGCTGGAATCGTGTATAATCATGGCTGGCAAAGACTATTACGACATCTTAGGTGTAGACAAAGACGCCTCCGAAGACGAGATCAAGAAGGCCTACAGGAAGAAGGCTAAAAAATATCATCCGGACAAGAATCCAGATAATCCGGATGAGGCTAGAGAGAAATTCAAGGAGATATCCGAGGCCTACGAGGTCCTTGCAGACGATAAAAAAAGGAAACGTTACGATCAGTACGGGAAGGCCGGTGTAGAGAAGGATTTCGGCAGCGGAGGGTTCCAGTGGTCGGACTTTTCACACAGAGACGACGTCGAAGACATATTCTCTGAATTCTTCGGGGGCAGGGGAAGAGGGGGTATAGAGGACATATTCAGCTCGTTCTTCGGTGGAAGGAGTTCCAGTAGGAGGGGCAGAAGGAAGAAAAGGAGAGGGAAGGATCTCCAGATAACCTTCGAAGTCGATCTGGAAGATATCAAGGAAGGGACTGAGAAGACCATCAAGATCAACAGGAATGGACGCTGTGACGAGTGCGGGGGGGGCGGCAGTAAGAGCGGAGGAACGAAGACATGTCCCAAGTGCGAAGGAAGGGGCGAGGTCAAGAACGTACAGCGCAGAGGAATACAGCAGCTGATCCAGGTTCAGACCTGTCCCAAGTGTCAGGGCTCCGGAGAGATAGTCGAAGATCCGTGTCCCAAGTGTAACGGCAGTGGGTTGATGGAACGCGAAGAGACCATGACCATCAAGGTCCCGCCCGGGGCGGAGAACGGCTCTAGACTTCGGGTGAGAGGGAAAGGAGACGCCGGGAAAAGAGGTGCTCCAGCCGGTGACCTCTATGTTCAGCTGCGGATTAAACCCCACGAAATATTCGAAAGGAGGGGGTCAGACCTATACATGAAACTGCCCATCAAGATGACCACCGCCGCCCTTGGAGACAAAGTGGAAGTGCCGACTCTAGAAGATATGGAAACACTTAAGATACCTCCAGGCACACAGTCAGGAGAAACATTCCGACTCTCGGATGAAGGACTGCCGAAAATGAACAGCAACAGGATCGGTGATATAATTGTAGAAGTGAAGGTTAAGACACCAAAGAACCTGACTAAGAAACAGAAGGAACTGCTGAGGGAGTTTTCGAGAATAGAAGGCGATGCCAAGGAGAAAAAGAGCTTTTTCGATAAAATAAGGGGGAACTGAAAAGGTTTTTATTTTGTAGGCCCTAAGAACTGCCTCCCCAGCTACTGATCAGAGAAGCTTCACTTTTTTCAGACTCTGACCACCCGGACAATCTATCTTCTCGGCGACTTCTTCTACATTGTACTGTTCGCCGTACTCTATACCAGGAGGATGGCACAGCCTGTAATTCCCACAGTCCAAGTTATTGCATCCTTTTTCCTCTAGGGTCATCACAGAGCCCTCTATCACCTTCTCACCAGAGATGGTGGTCTCGATGGGGATCTCCTCCACCTCCACCACCTTTACCTTGCCGTGGTGAACCTTGCAGTCATGAGAGTTATCTCTCACCTTGACTATCTTATACCACCGGCTCTTGGACAACCCGCAGCAGGAATTCTTTATCTCGCAACTCTGGCAGCTGGACAGATTCCCCCCGAACCTAAACACCAATCCTTTCTCGGCCAGATCTTCTCCTATCAGTGTGACTTCACTCATCCTTTTTCACCTCGTTTCATTTTTTCTTTGTTTTTTTATCATGATCTTAAATGACTCCTGTCTCCTTCACGGCCTCTTCGGCGGCCTCTCTATTCATCTTTCGGTTCCCGAGTATTGTATAGCGTTCGGGTCTGATCTCCGGAGCATGGATAAGGGCGTCTATGACTTCTTCTCTAGATAGTTCTAGCCCTCTAGCTGTTGTCGGGGCCCCTACCGCCTCCAGGGCCTCTTTGATCCTTCTCCAGTTGCCACCGTGGAAGTACATCATCACGATGGTCCCCACTCCACATTGTTCCCCGTGCAGAGCCGGGTTCGCTGCTCGGCTGTCTAGCGAATGGCTGAACTTGTGTTCGCTCCCACTTGCCGGTCTTGAAGACCCTGCTATACTCATGGCAACACTAGAACTCACCAACGCCTTCACCACAAGCCAGGCACTCTCTTGAGAACCGCTCTTGATATTATCCGCGTTCTCGATCAAGGAGGAGGCGGTCATCCTGGAAAGGTTCGCGGCGTAGGTGGAATACGATTCGTTCCTCAACCGTCTAGCAAGTTCCCAATCCTTTACAGCTGTGGCATTGGCGATTATGTCACTGCAGCCGGCGGCTAGAAGCCTGTGGGGACTGTCTGCAATGATGCCGGTATCCGCTACCACAGCAAGCGGTGAGTGAGCCGGGACCGATTTTTTATTGCCATCTCTATCTATAGAGGCCCTTCCCGATGCTATACCGTCATGTGAAGCCGCCGTCGGCACACTTATGAAGGGGATATCCAAAAGGTAAGAAGAATACTTAGCGATATCGATCGGTTTTCCCCCTCCTACTCCGAGCAGGAAATCAAAATCCCCACTTCCTTCGTCTTCACCGGCCTCCACTATCTCATCAACCGTCTCCTGATCGGCATCCGTTATCTTTCTCACGTCGATGTGATAGTTTCTATCAGTCAATATCTCCTTCACCCTTTTTCCGGCGATCTCAAGGGTCGTTTCGTCTCCCACTATCAGGCCATTTTCCCCCAGCTTTAATTCATCACATGTCTCCCCCACTTCTTCTATAGCCTCTCTTCCTACCACTATATTCCGAGGTAACTGCATATCTTTGAATTTATCGAACTCCTCTCTTTCTTCTTCCTCAGAATTTTTCTCATTTACCATTATTTACCATTTTCCTTTACAATCCTTCTGGTCAAATATATTACTTTCCCATGATGGTCTGATGGTCTAAGACAACTCTTCGTCTATGAGTTCGGCCACTTTTTTACCGGAGAGTAGCATACCTCCAAATATCGGGCCCATCCTGGGGGACCCCATGACCGCATTGGCGCACATCCCAGTGATCCATAGACCGGGGTAGACCGACCTGGTGTTCTCCACCACTGTCTTTTCACCCTTGTCCGCAGACATCGATCTCTCACCCAGCACCGTGCCTTCCGGGGTCTGTAATTCCCCCACTTTCCGTTCCACCACGTTGCACACATCGGCATCATGACCGGTGGCATCTACAGTCGCCGATGCCCTGATCGTCAGGGGGTCGACATGGAGTCCAGCGATGTCTATGGGGGAAGAATTGATCACGAACCCGTTTATCTTGTCTTCTTCGTAGAGCACATCCTCTACGGTGATATTGTTGAATATCTTGACCCCTGCGTCCACGGCCGAAGAGAGTAATTTAGAGACGGATTCGATAGAACTGGCGGTGAAGTAACCTTCCTCACTTTCCTTCGTCTCTACTCCTATCTTCTCTAGTTCCTGAACGGAATCCTCTCCCACGACGACCACCGGATAGCCCATGCCACCGCCCCACATGCCTCCGCCAGGAGACAATTTTCTCTCAAAGACGGCCACCTTGTACCCCTTCTCTGCAAGATACCTAGATGCCGCCAATCCTGCCGGACCCGCTCCGGCTATGGCCACATCCATCTCCGTATAATCGGTGAAATCCTCGAAGAACTCCTCGACGATGCATTTGGTGATCTCTATGTCGTCTATCATGTTTCGAGGAATAAGATGGGGATATAAATAGATTGATATCTAGACCGTAGGGACATCAGTACCACTCTTATCCCGTTCCTCCTCTTCATCTTCTTTTTCCGACCCATCTTCATTTTTCAGAAGGTATTCATACAGGAAGTAAAGGCCGTGGAGGAGGAAGGCGACGACTACCATCACCAGGATTGCAGGAATTGATAACTGGTATGCCCACTCTTCACTTCTCCAGCCTATGTTCAAGCTTGAGAGAAGGTGGATGAAGTAAAGGATGCCGAAGGAGACGGTCAGTAAGGCCGCCATCAGCCTCTGTTTTCGCCCCTTTGAATAGTAGGCCGTGAAGCCCGCTGATATCGAGAACGGCGTCCCTAGGATGACCGAGTACAAGGCGGTTCCATGGAAAAGGAAATCGGCTTGAGGGTACCACGTAAGTATCGTGAACACCGCAGCGATTACGAGAGCAACGGTGAGAGCGAAGAAGAGGGCGAAGACCAGGAAGGCCTTGATCGGTCTCTGCATTTCTTCTTCACCCATCTCTTCCTTCATATAGCCCTCTCCTCCTCATACTGCATATCTGTTTTGAGGTCCAAAAACCTCGCCTCGGCCCTGACCGGGTTCTCAGAGACGGAGACCGTGAAGACCTCCTCGTAACTATCACCGGCCGAAACGCTGGTTGTCTCGGATTCGTATCCCACCTGGCTGCCGCCTGAGTCGTACAGCTCGATCTCGATGAGCAACGAGAGGTTCATAGGGCTGTTATTATCGAAGGTCAAGTGGGCTCTGACCTCTCCCTGATCCTTCTCATAATCCGCTGTAAGATCGGCTAGAGGGGCACCCCAGTGATAACTTTCTTGATAATGAAAGTCATGGTCTGTTTCCGAAAACGATACCTGAGCGTCGAAGGAGAGGAGTTGGTTCCTAGTTATAAGGGACTCGCTCTCCTTTTCGTTTATCTCGAAGATCAACTCACCGTAGTGGTAGCCTCCCAAAGATACATCGAAGCTGTAGGAGGAGTAAAGGTGATCAGTGGAATTGTACATGGACACCTGGACTTCTGCCGTTCCCTCCAGTCTGTGGTAAGTGCTCACCTCGAAAGGTAAGATCAACTCGGCCCTAGAACCCCCGTTCTGGGGTCTGACCTCCGCCTCCCCGTAATCGTAGTTGATTTCTTTTACAAAACCCTCCCAATCAATGATATCTTCGTAATCCAGGTCGAAGACCACCAGGGAGAGGGGATAGGAGGCCTTCATCTTCGATTCTATAACCAGCTCGGTTCGGTTGAAGATCAGGTCATCCAGAGTTCCAGACACGTCGGTCATCTTCTTCTCTATTGATATGGGTATTTCTTTATGCTCCCCAGATTTTACATCTTCCACGTTCTTGCTTCTTTTGAAGAATGTCTGGTTGTACCCTTCCATTTCGAGATCAATTGATATGTCGTTGAGGCTGTAATATCCAGTATTGTTTATCCAGAGAGATGTTTCGATGAGAAGTTTTTCCCCTTCCAAGCTCCAATCTATATCGTTTTCATCGGGCACGTCCACATCCACCTTTCCGGACACAGGGGGATAAAGACTAGTGACCGAGATGATCAGGATAGCGATACAGAATATAGATATGACACTGCGGATGATAAGCAGCCTTCTATCTTCATCCATCGTTCAACCATAGTGGAGAGGATTAAAATAAGATTTCCGCACGATTAGAAAAAATATTTATGTTCGTTAACCGTTGGTTAACAAGGATGGTAGACGAACATCTCACCTCTAGGGACAGGGAATACATACAGATGATACTCATGTTGGATGGGGTGGAGGATCCCGTCTCGCCCTCCAAACTGGCAGAAAATATGGAGGTCAGTCGTGTGGCAGCCCTCAAGAAGATGAAGAGACTGGCCTCCATCGGATTAGGGAATTATATCCCGAACCAGGGTATGATATTGAACGATGAATCCAAGGATATACTTCGAGATACGTCAAGAAGACATCACATAGTGGAAAAATACCTACAGGAATCCTTGGACCTTGCCCAAGAAAAGGCCTGTAAGGAGGCGGTCAAGATAGCGTCCCTGCTGGGAGATGAGTCCATCGAGAACATGTACTCCTCTATCAATGACCCGATATGTGATTGTGGGTACAGGATAGGGGATGAACTCGAAGTCGGTACGTTGAAGAGATGTCATTGGTTGGATGAGAGAATAAAGGGGGGAAGAAGATGAAAAAAAGAGCAATCTCGATCCTCCTTATCATCGTTCTGATCACCGCGCTGTTGACCAGCGGGTGTCTAAAAAAGGAAGAAAGTGAAAAAGCTTCACTGAAGGTTGTTGTCACTATACCCCCACAGAAGAAGTTCGTTGAGGAGGTGGGCGGAGAGAGGGTGAAGGTGGATGTGATGGTTCCACCCGGCAAAGAACCGCACAGCTATGAAC
>JAHENW010000023.1 GCA_018610025.1 Thermoplasmatota archaeon | reverse complement strand
GACGTGCCGACCGTAGTTCTAGCCACCAACTGCAGGAACAAGTTCGAGGGCCGACCCACTTTTTTGATCGTGGAAGATAACGAGGGTTGTGTTTTTACAAAAAATTTTGAGGAGGGTGAGACGGTGCTGTTCCCCAGCGCACATGCCGAGGGTAAGTTCATGGTGAAAGACGACGAGACGTTGGAAGAGTTAAAAGAGAATGACCAGATCGTTTTCACCTATACTGCCCCCGAGGGAGAAGAGATAGACTATCCGTGGAATCCGAACGGCTCAGTAATGGATATCGCCGGGGTTACGAACAAAGAAGGGAACGTGTTGGGATTGATGCCCCATCCTGAAAGGGTCTTTTACGCTCACACTAACCCGGACTGGACGAGGAAAGGGTTGGAGAACAGTCGGGGCGACGGCAGGCTTGTATTCAAGAGCGCCCTCGAGTACGTGGAAGAGAATTTTTGAATCATCAGAATGCATCCTTTGATATGTTTTTCAGCGATTTGAAGGGAACAAATTGGATAATCTATAGAGTAGGAGATATCATTCCAGCCTATCGAGAAAATCCTTAACCCTCTCACTTGTGATGGTTTCTTCTTTGTCTCCATGGATATCCTTTGCTCTCTCAAGCTCATCCATCGCCCTGTCTACTTCACCCCTTTCTTCCAACATCCTGGCATATTCAAGCTTCGTTATCTCAATATAGTCGGTTGTCTGCGTACCCTCTAGTAGATCCAAACTCTCGTCAAAGAATTCTTCCGCTTTATCATAGAGACCTTTTTCTTTGTAGGCCTTGCCCTTCATACATTTTACCCGGGACTGGCCGAGTTTATGGTTAAATTCATCCATTATCTTTTCTGCCTTTTGGCAGTATTCTAGGGCATCGCCCGGTTTCCCTTCTTCACAAAGGACGCTGGCGTAGTTGAACATGGACCAGCCGCTCATGAATCTATTCCCGCTCTCCTTGCACAAAGATACCGCCTTATCATAGTTCTCTATGGCCTTATCATATTCTTCAAAGTCCTCGTATACCCTAGCCAGATTGTTGTGAACTACTCCGGCATTACCTTTTTTGTCTAAGTCTTCATACAGATCTATGGCCTTTTTACAGTACTCGATCGATTTGTCCTTCTCATTCAGGTCCAGATAAATATTACCGATACTCCGGCAGATCATCGCTTGATACTCTTTTTTCTTTCGCTCTTGATTCCTTGAGACGGTTGGCATCTCGTCCAATTCCTCCATACCCTTCTTTGCCGTTTCCAGGGCTTCCCTGTGTTTCCCCTGCCTCCATAGAGTGCCTGATTTTCCTTCAAGACAGTTGGCTACCTTTCCGGCATCCCCGGCTATATCCGCAGCTTTGTCAAAATATTCTTCTCCCAGCTCATACTCCTCCGTCCGCTGTAATACACTGCCCAACTTCCGATATATATCCGCTTTTTCTTCTTCCTCCCCTTCGAATTCCTCCAGGGCTGTCATATAATGGTCCTTCGCTGATCCCCACTCTGACATCTCCCTCTTGGCATCACCTTTTGCGATCTCTGCCTTCCAACTCTCTTCTTGGGTTCCTACCAACTTCGTGGCCTCCAAAATCTTATCTCTCACTTCTTCCGCTTTCTCTTCCCCCATATCCTGGGTAGCCCTGTAGATATTATCCGAAAGCTTTCTCAGCTCACGCTCCGAAACCTCGTCTTCCTGGATGTTCAAATCCTCGATTTGTTTTTTCAAGATGGACCTGCCTAACACCTCTCCAAATGCCTTCTTCATGACTTTTGAGAGGTACTCTGAGATGATCCTTTCTTCCATCAATTGATAAATTGATTTCCTTCTTTAAAGCTTTATCCTTTCCGTGTGTTAAATGGATTAATATTATAATGGATTACTGCTATAGAGCTTTAGATTATGTCTTTAGAGAGAGGATGTAAGACCGCCATCGAGACGTGTATCGGTGTTTCTGAAGGAGAGGAGGTCGTGATCGTCTGTGATGAACAGAGTAAGAACATCGGAACGAAGTTGAAGGAGATAGTCAAGGAGATCACACCTCATATAAGGTTCTTCACTTTGGAGATATACGGAGATCGTCCGCTCGATCATTTCCCGGAAAGGATAAAGAAGCCAACACAGGAGGCAGATATAGCCGTATGGACAGCTAGATCGATCAAAGGGGAATTGGAGAGTATACGTCACCCATTCATGGAAGCTGCGATGTTGAATGGAAGATTGGCTCATATGGTGGATATCGATGAAGAGATTATAGAGAAGGGTCTTACTGGGGACTATGGGGAAATAGTTGAATTCACCGAGAAAATAAACGAGATAGCAAAGAAGACCGACGAAGTGCGGATCGAATCTGAATTGTGTACGGATCTGAACGCGAGAGTGAGGAAATATAAATGGGTGGCTGAAACTGGAGTTATAAGGAACGAGGGAGAATGGGTGAATCTACCAGGTGGAGAGATCTACACTACTCCTCAGTCGATGGAAGGTAGAGCGGTGATAACGGGCACTCTAGGGGATTATTTTCATGATAAATATTCCATATCAGATGTCGAGGAGAACCCAGTCGTCATAGATATCGATAATGAAGAGATACCCCGGGTCAACGATATCGAATGTGATAACGCTGAGCTTCTCGAGGATTTAGAGGAGTATATATCCCGAGAAGAATGTTCAAGATATGTAGGGGAATTGGGGATTGGAACGAACATCAACATAGAAGGATTGATCGGCAGTATGCTCATCGACGAGAAGTATCCCAATGTCCATATAGCCCTAGGAGACCCTAACGCCGGAGAGACTTATGCAGGATGGTCCTGCAGTACCCATCTGGATATGATCATGAGAGAATGTGATGTATGGTTCGACGATAGGAAGATATTGGAGAAAGGGGAATTTGTACCTGAGTTGAGAGGATAAGAAGATATTGATATCGTTTATGAAATCAGAGACTTTTCCTTAAAAGGAGACGTTACGTCTGGCAAGGAAGTTTACGTGAACGAGATCCCTGACATAAAGGATTCCAAAATAATTTATCAAGTCTCTCTTATAACTATCGGAGATAG
>JAHENW010000022.1 GCA_018610025.1 Thermoplasmatota archaeon | reverse complement strand
TATCACCGCACCGGCATCCTCCTCCTCGTTCTGCTTGAGGACGCGTATGACATCCTGAATTCCATAATCTCCTTTGGCGGATTCCAACCTCGACATGGCGCTTTCCAGAGAACTGACGTTCGACTTTCTTTTGTCCACATCGGCCATATCCAGTATCTTCCTCGTCTCCATGTTCCCGAAGGTGAAGCGTAAAGCTCTCGCTCCTTTGTTTATCTCCGGCATGGGGGTGAACTCGGTCAGCTTATCACCATAACCCTGGGGCTCCACCCCGAACTCGTTGGAGGTGTCCACGCTTCCCGGTTCGGCCAGTGAGGAGTATTCACCGTGGGGGTCCAGTATGATCGTGGTCACGTCGTGCTTCATCATCTCCTCTATGATTATCCCGGTTGTGTAGCTCTTACCACTCCCAGTTTTGGCCAGAACGGAAAGGTGTTTCTGGGCTATGGAATTTATATCGAGGTTGATCTCCAGATCATGGCCCCTCAACTTGCCTATGAAGGCGCCCTTCTCATCTTTTCCCAAACCGAGTACGTTTTTTATCAGGTCCTCTTCTGCCAGGTACACTTTCTCCCCGGCCCTGAACGGATTACCGGGTGTTTTCAAAAGGCCCCTATCATCCCGATAGCCGATGACGTTTATCTTGCCGATGACCTTGTCATCTATATCGATGTCCTCACCTTCGACCATCTCCCTGGCTTTCTCTATAGATAGATCCGTCTTCCTCTCAATCTTCTCTATCTGACCCAGCACCCATCCTACAGTCGGATGGTCTACCTGGACGTATTCTCCCTTGTCCACGGGCTGAGAAAGATTGCAGTCCAAGGAAGACGTTCCCATATCCCCGAACGTCACGCCGATGGCAGGGGGGTTCGAATTTTTCGACTCGTCTTCTACACTGGCATCCCTTGTTTCGTCTTGGCCTCCCTCCTCGACCTCCGTCAGACTTATCCCATCCATAGACTACTATCTACAGCATCTTTTAAAAGATTTCGGAAGGTATCGGAGAAGATGGTCGAGAGAAAACAAAAAAAGTGAATGGAAAGGAAAGGGTTTTTATTCTTCTTCTTCTGAGAAGATCTCCTCTTCGTCGGCTTCTTCTTCCTCGTACTCTTCTTCACCGGTCTCTTCTTCCTCTTCTCCTGGCTCTTCAAAGTATTCTTCTTCCTCTTCTTCACCGAATTCCTCTTCTTCGAATTCTTCCTCACTGTATTCCTCTTCCTCGTACTCCTCTTCACCGAACTCTTCTTCACCGAATTCCTCTTCCTCGTATTCTGGCTCCTCCTCGATGAATTCTTCCTCGAGGGCTTCTTCTTGAGCCTTTTCGTATTCCTTCTTCTCTCTATGCCAGAGGTAGAATACGATAAGACCGATTATGAGGATGACAGTCCCGCTGGCACCCCAGGTCTGGTCCATCCAACCATATCCAGGATATCCACCTATACCGAATGGATACCAACCGATCACGTTATGAAACCAAGACATGAGGGCATTACCGATGCCGCCGAACAGGATGAGAAAAATACCTATGTAAAATTTACCCTTTGAAGGTTCTTCAGGGACCGCTTCTTCGCCCCGCTCTTCCTCACCTGGAGTCGCCGGTTCTTCTTCGGTCTCCCAGAGTTCTCCTTCTTCTTCCTCTTCTGCAAATACCTGTCCGCATTCAGGACATTCATCTGCATCAGGGGGGATGGTGGCTCCACAGGTGGGACATTCAGCCTCTTCATAGAATTCCTCTTCTTCATTCGTAGCCATAGATACCCACTATAAGGTTAATTTAAAAAGTGGTATATAATACTTGTCTAACGAGCTATCCCAAAATCAGGTCTCTAGCGGCATGCCCCAGCTCTTCCCTGAGTTCTCTAGGACAGGAGACCATGAGACCCCATGATTGTGTGGGCCGTCTTTTCAGGGCACGGGCCAGAGGGCTGTACTTGTCTAGGCTGTACAGTCGGTCTTTATCAAGCACCTTTATATCCGTCCTGCTCAAGCGGGGCTCAGACAATTTTAATTCCTTATGTGGTACGTCCACAAGAACCTTCTCCTCTGACACGGGTTTCTGGGCGGCGATCCTCTTCTCCAATCCCCTGATCTCATCTAGATCGCCGATACTATCTATATCGATACCCTCGGCCTCTTCCATCTCCTCGATGTCCAGTGAAAAGCACCGCTTGTAGAGACGGCGGTACTTAAGTCTCTCCACTATCTCCTCCTGGAATCCCCCTTTTTCCTTCAAAAAGCTCAACAGCTCCCAGTCCGTCATCCTGTATATATCGGTCAGGTCTTCATCCAACCGGCTGACGGCCTTACCCAGCATCAATTCAGCTATCCGGGCGGTCTTGTGGAGGTAGACGGAAGAGAACATCAATCCCCTGGCAACGAGCATCCCCTCTACCGCCGGGACTCCTCCTTTGGATATCACCAATTCCCCGTTATGAATCTCCACGGTCTGCAGCAATCTCTCTATATCCACGACGCCGTGTACCGCCCCGGTATAATGAGAATCTCGCAGTAGATAATCCAGTTGGTCCACATCCATGGGTCCGTGGATGATCTGATACAGGTACCTCTCCTCGTTGAAATGTTTCTGTCCTTCATGAACGTTGAAATCCGTCAGTTTTAGATGATGCGCCTTCTCCTTTATGAGTTCGGCCACTCTCTGAGGAGATATATCGTGGTTCTCCAGTATATCGGGTATCTGTGGAACGTTCCTTTCCTGGATGAACCTTTTCCCGATGATAAATTCCTGGGTCAGGTCCATGTGGTCCATGTCTGTTTCATCGGTAAGTATGCTCTCGAGGGTGTGACTGAAGGGCGCGTGGCCTATGTCATGTAGTAAAGCGGCGGCCATCACCGTCCGTTTTTCTTCCTCCGATAGTTCAAGGCTGTCGGCCATCTTCTCGGCGACCCAGTAGGCACCGATGGAGTGCTCCAGCCTGGTATGGTTGGCCCCCGGGAAAATCAGTTTAGTGAGGCCCAGTTGCTTGATCCCGTGCAGTCTCTGGACCTCGGGGCACTCCAGTAACTGCAGGAACGGTCCTGACAGCTTCACACTGCCATGGATCGTATCCTGTATGGTCTTGTAAGACATGCGTGAGGAAATAATGGTTCTTGATATAAATAGGTTGAGAAAGGCAAAAATCAAATACTGATAGGGATGATGATTGTACGTGTTCAAGAAGGCAAACAAACTGCTGAAGGAAAGGGAGAAGCTGATCAACGAGAGCGAAGTCCATGTAGTAAGTTTTTCGTGGAACGGTTTCACTCCAGTACTCAAGGCCTTCGACGGCGAAGAGGTGAGGGAGATAGACCTGGGCAGTATAGATCTCAACATCTCTCAAGAGAAAACCTGCGTGGGAAGTTTTGATGATGATTACACGCCCTGTCCCAAAGGGAGAGTGGTTATAAAGTTCAATCAGTGCCAGGAATGCGCCCCGGATTCCATCCCTGATCTGGAGTGCATATTCGAGCCCCAGGAGTGCGAGGAGTGTGAGGGAGGCTTCTGTGAAGAGGAGCATGCCGTGTACCTGGCATTTCACGGGAAGTACCCAAAGATAGGGATGACCAGGAAAGAACGGTTGGAGGAGAGGATGATAGAACAGGGAGCCGACGCGTACGCGCTCATGGTGACGACGGAACACAGGGTGGATGCCAGAGAAGAAGAGAAGGGGCTGAGCGACAGGTTGGGGATACCTCAGAAAGTGGGCAGGAAGAAGAAGCTTAAGACGTTTTCTAGAAAGATCGACAAGGAGCTGATCAGGAGGAAGTACACGGGAGTGGATAACAGGGCTCCCGTCGGAAAATTGAATTTCTTGAACGATTATCCCATTTCTCTACCGCTCAGAGCGGAGCCCAGGACAAGGCCCACCGCCGGACTTCATAGGGGAGATATGATAGGGGTGAAGGGTAAGTACCTGATATACGAGAACAGCGGGCTGCAGGCCCTGGATCTGAGCGATATGCCCGGGAGGAAGATGAAGCTCAGGGAGTGAGGTCTAGAATTCAGAACGGATGCTCCTGCCAGCGATTATGCCTGTAGCCGAAGCGTTTACAATATCGTGAGACAAACCAGCTCCGTCACCGGCGGCATAGAGATCGTCTACACTGGTTTCTAAGCTCTCATCCACCCTCAATCTCTTAGCATAGAACTTTATCTCTGGGGCGTAGAGCAATGTGCTACTAGAATTCACGCCCGGGATGATCTCGTCAAGCTTCTCTAAACCTTCTCGAATGTCTTTCACCGCTCTCTCCGGCAACGCCATAGATATGTCGCCGGGAGTCACGTCATCCAGGGTCCCCTGGAGTGGGTTCCTTTTCAGCCTGTCCTCCGTAGACCTCCTGCCGTCCCTGAGATCGCCTATCCGCTGTACGATGGGTTTACCGCCTCCTAATGTGGTGGCCAGCTGGGCGATCGCCCTCCCGTACCTGGTGGTGTCCTCTAATGGTTCGGTGAGCTGTGTTCTGACCAGGAAGGCAAAATTCGTGTTGTCCGTCTCGATATCCTTTCTAGAATGTCCGTTGACTCCTATGAAATTATCATATTCCTCAGAAACCACGAATCCACGGTGATTGGTACAGAAGGTGCGGACGAAGTCGTCATAACTTTCCGTATAGATATGGAACTTGGGATCACGATTGACCTCGATAACGGGTTCCATAATTATACTGGGTACCTCGACCCTGACACCTATATCTATCGGAGCGAAATCGGCGATGAGTTCGTGCTTTTCGGTGAGTTTCTGGACCCAGTCTATACCCACCCGGCCGGGTGCCAAGATGGTCTTCTCCGCCTCTATCTTCTCTCCGCCGGTGGTTTTCACACCCCGGGACCGTCCGTCATCAAGGAGCAGGTCATCAACTTTAGTCTCTACTTTGAACTCGACTCCCCGGTCCACCAGTGCTTCTTTCATCGATTTTATGAGCTCCGGTGCTCTATCGGAACCGATATGCGCCTGCCTGATCGGGAAGAAGCGAGCATCTACGGAAGCTGCCTTTCTCTTGAGTTCCTCCTCCTTCTCGGCATCCTCTTCCTGGGGAGCAGGCATACCGTGCTTCTTTAACACCTGGGAAACCTGGCTCACCAGATCCCAAGCCTCTTCATCGCTTTCCGTGTAATCCCTCAGGTTACCACCTATATCCGGCCGCAGGTTGACTGTTCCGTCAGAAAAGGTGCCTGCACCTCCTATACCCGACATTATATCTTTTGAGGAACGGTCGTAAACGTCCTTGCCCTTGTCTATGACAAGCACATCTATATCTTTAGAACTAAGCTCATGACTGGCGAAAAGACCTGCGGGGCCCGCACCCACTATGACGGCGTCGTAAGACATCCTTCTTCACCTATATCCGCATATAATGATACATATTATTTAATCCGTTCCATACCTCTAACCGACAATCTTTTTACGCTCTTTCCCGTATATATCTCCCATGTGTGATATCCTCGTCGCCACCCCAGAAGCCACGAAAAAGGGAAAGATGCTGTTCGCCAAGAACAGTGATAGGGACCCCAATGAGGCTCAGGTGATAGAGTACGTGCCCAGAAAGAGAACAGAGGGGTTCAAAAGGGAGGTGACTTATGGTGATTTTCCCCAGATAGGAGAGACCAACGCCGTACTTATATCGAGACCGTGGTGGATGTGGGGTGCCGAGATAGGAGTCAACGAGCACGGATTGGTGATTGGTAACACAGCAGTGTTCACAAAGGAGGGCTTCGAGAAGAACGGTCTTTTGGGTATGGACATGGTGCGTCTGGCCTTGGAGAACAGAAAGAGTGCCAAGGAAGCCCTGGGCTCCATCTCTTCTTTGATAAAAGAGTACGGCCAGGGGAGAAGCGGGAGTTACGAGAAGGATTTCAAGTATCACAATTCTTTTGTTATAGCGGATGAAAAGGAGGCGTGGGTCATGGAATGTGCTGGTGAATACTGGATGGCGGTCAAGGTCGAAGGCGTTTACTCCATCTCCAATGCACTCACCATACATGATTACTGGAACGTCTCTTCCCGTGATAACGTGGTGGGGCACGCGGTGGATGAAGGATGGAGTGACGACTGGGACGATTTTGATTTCGCCGAATGCTATTCGAAGAAGG
>JAHENW010000021.1 GCA_018610025.1 Thermoplasmatota archaeon | reverse complement strand
GGTCGGGGCACTGGACATAGTGCTACTCCAGGCCAAAGTCAAGGTAGGACGGAAGATGGTAAGGAGGATAAAGAACGTTATCGAAATCGTAGGTGTAGATCCAGATACGGACGAGCTTATAACCAATAAAGCTTATACCTGGAATCCAGCCGATGATTCATACAACTACAGTGGCCATAGTTATACCTACGAGCAGGTAGCCGAATCCCTCAACTGGTCTCAGCGAGAGATGGAAAGAGAAGTGAAGAGGAGAAAGAAGGTCCTAGAATATATGAGCAAGAAAGATATAAATGATTACAAGGAATTCGCCCATATCATCTATTCATATTATAGGGATAAAGAAAGGATTATGGATATGGTGAAGGAAGAGGTTGAATAGAAAAGGTGATCGTTGAATGGATAAGAAAAATCTGTTTGAAAAGATGAAACTAAGAAAAAAGAACATAATCGATTCCGAGAGCGGTGTGGCGACTACTGTAGGGACTATCATGGCCCTCCTGATATTTCTTAGTTTACTCTCCATGGTTACTCAACAATATGTCCCGGTCTGGATGGAAGACAAAGAGGCCTACCATATGGATCAGACCATGGAGCAGTTCGGGTATCTGAAAGGGTCAGTGGACAGTCTGATAATGAACGATTACAAGGATTACCCCATGTACTCCTCGATAAGATTGGGATCCGAGGGTGTACCTCTTTTCGCCAGCCAGACTCCGGGAGTGGTCCGTCTCTCCCCGGACGATTATGGGAATATGGACATCAGTTTTACCGATTCCAAAGGTAGTCCCAAGCAATTCACCTCCACCGGGAACCTCTCTTTAGAAGTATTGAATAGGTATTTCGAGCAGCAGTCCATAATCTATGAAGGAGGCGCTATCATTCTCGAGCAATCTCAGAAATCGGTCATCAGAGCAGACCCGGCTATAACGATAGACAAATTGGAAGGTGGGAACTATTCCGTTAGGATAACCTTGGTGGACATCATAGGGGAAGACCTGAGCGTTGGAGGAACTGATTCGGTAGGAGTTACCACCGAGCTGTGGAGCAGTACAAGAAGGAACTTCAGGGGTATAGATAACTTCAATCTCTCTATACGGTCTTTATATCCCCATGCCTGGAAGAGCTGGCTCATCAATGAGACCGGTATTAAGAGTGTAGATGGATCCGGGAATCTTCTCAACATAGATCTCGGGAACGATGTCTACGAACTAAGGTTGACTTATGCTAGAGTGAATATGGAGATCTCTGTGTGATGTAAATATAGTGGACAGAAGGTTAGAGGAGATAGGATTATCCATTATCCCCTCCTCCATTTACTTTGTAAAGAGAAGTGAAAGTGCTCTTCTCCGTTTTTTATCCCGTAGAAGCCTAACTCCTATCCAATAATCCGCTCAGACCTTGATCGAATCAATAACATTCAAAATCTAAAGATGTGATTCCTGTAAGACGCAATTCCCGTCCTCTTTATAGATCACAAGCCTTTTGACACCCATTAAGACACACATTATATCTCAGAGGCCGACCTTCACTGAAAGGATATATACTATATTTTCTTCTCATGATACTTGAAAAGAGGAACGGCACAGCTTCCAAGATGGAGAAAAAGTAAAAGGAAAATCAAAATAAGAGAAAGGGGTTTAAGGAGGTCAGAGGATCAGTCTATGATTCTTCTTCCTCTTCACCTTTTTTCTTCACCTTCTTCTTGACCTTCTTGGGTTTCTTCTTCACTTTCTTCTTGACTTTCTTCTTCTTCGGCTTCTCGGTTGTCTTCTCTGTAGTTTCCTTCTCTTCTTCTGGTTCTGCTGCCGGTTTTTCTTTCTTTTCTTCGGGCTCCAGGGGTGTTAGCTCTCCTTCTTCCTCTTCAGTTTCAACATGGATCAACGTGCTTCCGCATTTCTGACAGATTGCTGCGTCTGATGGATTGAGGGAACCACATTCTGGACATTCTATGCCGCCCTCTTTTCTACGTATCTCTTCCCGTTCTACCCACTCATCGAAGGTGATGAAGGATGGCTGATTCTTCCACCATTTCATGAACTGATCATCGCTCAGTTCTCTACCGAGTTCTTTTTCGGCTTCTTTCTTGAATCTCTGTTTGTATTTTTTGTATTGGTCTCTCATCCTATCGGAATACTCTTCGATCTCCTTCCCAGTTGTTATGAACTCTGCACCGCATTCTGGGCAGGTCGAAGCAGAGGCCGGTATCCAATCGCCGCACTCACTGCACCTGACTTTATCCATCTCGAACTCGACGCCACACTCGGGACACTCTGTTTCTTCCGCAGAGATCGTGGCCCCGCAGTTACCACATTCGACCCATTCTTCTGGCCCACGGTACCAGAGATAGGCCATTGCGCCTCCGACAACGCCTGCAGCAGCTATCGCTATGAATAAGAATATCATCCAGAGAGGTATACCTCCACCAGCCGGCGAGATCGTCATCTCTTGATCTGAGGTGTATTCCTGACCTGCTGGATGGTCTGGAACCAATCTTATCCTGTAATCGCCCGCTTCATCTGGGACCACCATGGTGATGGTGAATTCTCCATCGGCGTTGGTCTCGGCTGAACCGGGACTTTCTTGATTTACTACGTTTCCATTTTCGTCCACTATATAGGCATTGACCGTTATCCCTTCTATGGGTTTATCGTCCTGAGAGCGTACCAATTCTCCTGTGACCAGTACCGTATTTCCTCCCTCCTGTTCGCCGGATGGAAGACTGAGGCCTGTGAAACTCAACCCCATATCCTCTATCGTTATATCCTTAGAAATGGAGATATTATCTACCGCTGAAGTGTTCACCCATACGGTGATCGTTTGGCTTCCCCTTATGTCCACCATCCATTGTTGGGTGACATTTACTTCTTCATCTATCAATAGGTCAGCGATATTCTTTCCGATGAGGCCTCCATCATATTTGAACTTGATAGTGGCATTGGTTATGTTCGTTCCTCCAGAATTCATCAGTTCCACCATGATTCCCAAGTTATCCCTCTCTATGACCGTATCGTCGACAGCATCATTCCCTACGGATAGCTTCAGGTCTGAGGTGAAGTTCAAGAGCGGTTTGGCCTTGATTACCAGCGAGAAGCTAGCCTCGTTGTTACCACCATTGGCGTCATCAAGTGGTAATACGTCCTGGTCTACTACCACATTTATTTTTCTCTTCTCTCTATCCTTCGTTTCGTCCATCAATTTCTCCGGGGTCCAATCTATAGAAGCGGTTCTGTTTTCTCTGCTGGGTACGAGATTCAGGGTCTCATTGCCGATTAGGGTTTGATTGCCCCCAGACACCATATAGAAACTCACACCCACTTCCTGTGCGTCCGCCCTGCCGTCATTGCCTATCGTCGCAGAGATTTGGACCGAATCTCCTACAGTCAGCTCTGTAAGATTTGCCTGGACCTGATCATCTGTTATCCACAGGTCAGGTATCTTGAGGTCGTCGAACATCAGGTCAAGGCTCACCATGGTCTCGGTACTCGGATAATTGGGGACCTGTTTTCTCACCGGATCTGCTGTATAGGTATTCCCGGATTCTGTATATTCAGCAGTCATCTCGTATTCACTAGCGAATCTGTCGCTCCCCTGTGAAGTCAATATTCCGGTCAGTACTGAAAGATATACGACCCCTCCTTCCTTAGTGGTGCCGGTTTCCTGATAGGATATGGTTGCCGAGGTACTCTCGGCTGTCACCGCTGTATTCTGTATAGGTATACTACCGTTGCTAAGGGCGGTCACCTCTATCCATCGATATATCTCTATGGTGGAATCACCTCGCATGTGGATGGAATCCGTTTCAACCCCTGTAAGGGTGCCAGTGGTATCATAGAGGTCGGTCAAAGGATCTTCAAAAGTGGTATTGATACAATCAATGGTATCAGGCCGGATGTGGTTATCATTGTAGGTGAATTCACTCTCTCGAGCTGTTAGGGTGCCTCCCGTTATATCTATCCCACCTTCCAGCGTGCTGTCGTTGTACCAGAGATGAGCATTGTCCCGGCTGTAAGTTGTTACCATACTATAGATGGTGGTCTCGTAGTTAGTCTTCAATTCTGCACTATGAGAAACACGGATCGAGAAGGGCCTAGAGGAATACACCAAGGTATTCTTCAGGTTCAGGGTGCCTTCATCCCTAACGATGATTCCGAATTGATTGTCCCTGTTCATCTGCATCTCTAGATTGGACGTCTCTTCAGTGTTGCCTATATTCAAGGTGCCCTGGTCTTCTACCACGATGAAACCGTTCACAGTCTGTCCGCCCATATCAACGGTCTCTGTACCGTTCACTATGATATCGCCCAGATAATTTTCGTTGAATATCGGTTGTTTACTGGTCGCTTGATTATTGGTTTCATCTGATTCAAATACCTCGTCGTTTCTGTCTACTACCACAGTTATATCATGATATCCGATTCTCGTAGGATGCCAAGTGACCTGAGCCGCAGCGGTATCTTGAGACGGAATCGTGACCTGCTCCTCATCGATCATATTTGAGGACAAGGCCATCCCATCATAGAAGGTCACATCAGTAGTAACAGTACCCCCACCGCTATTGGAGACTATTGCAGTTACCTGGACATCCGTATCATTTTGTATATGTCGGGACGGATTGAAGGTGATGTTCTCCTTTGTAATTGAAAGGTCTGGGGCCTTGACTATAGTTACGGTCTTGCTGTCTCCATTATTGGCCGTAGCTGTTTCGTTCGTATCCCCTTCCACGATCACCTCTACGGTCCTGTCTTCATTAAGAGAATCGGTCTGCATCTCCGCCTCCCAGGAATAGGATACTTCGTTACTAACTTCACCGGGAGCCAGACCAGATATACTCTCAGAATATACGTCAGTACCGTCTATCCGGAAGGTGACCGTCACAGGATCGGTGGGCCAGCCTCCCTGATTCTTTACCTGAGAAATTATGTCTAGATATTTGCTTTCAGTGACTGGATCTGGAGAGGCCGTGAAGTTGGTGGGGATCAGGTCTGGAGCGGTCTTTACAGACAAAATCTTGGTAGCGACATTGTTGGTCTCGTCTTCTTCACTCACATTATTGTCCGTATCCACTTCTGCTATTATCTCATAATCGGCCGCTTCTGGATAATTGAAGTCGAATTCTTGTGTGGTAATGGTGGTAGAGGCATTTCCAGGAACAGTACCTAAATAATCGGAGCCTATAAGTTGAGGAGTGGACTCAGCACTGTAATTGTAAGATAACTCAACGGTGACATTGTGAGCGTCCGTCCCTCCCGGGTTCACTATATCCGCCGATACGGTTACCTGATCTCCGTTCAAGACTTCGTCCGGAGCATTGATGGAGTCAATCACTAGATCTGGGTTCGGGACTCTTAAGTCGAATTCCAATTTTCTAGTGCAGTTATTGGCAGAATCGCTGAGATCCGGGAACGCACTGATGCTTGTATCTTTATCGGTGTAATTAAGGTCAACATCATGCTCGGAACTGGAATAAGTTCCATTGAGTGTATAAGACCCAACGAATTTACTGTTCGGCCAATCCCTCGGATGCTTGATCAAGTCACTCAGGAGGAACATAGTGGTCAAGCCGTCCTCATCGGTAACATAGGACTCGTTGGCGGGATTGAAGTATCCTCGAGTCCAATCCGTCCTGTTCAGATAATCCCATGCCATGGTATTGTTATAAGGATCGATATAACCGGCCACCCTCTTATCCAGCGAAGTTATGTTATTATTCGGTAATGCCTTGATCTCCGCACCTTCCAGGGGGGTCCCCGTTTTATCTACAGTTCTAACATTCGTCCATCGATATATCTTATTGTCCGAAGCTCGATCCTGAACGAGCACTGGGTCTCCCTGAGCCGAGGGCTCTCCGGTCACGCTCAATCCGTAACCCTTGAAATTTGAGTGGTACAACCTTAGCACGCTATGTCTTGTCCTTGAGTCTTCCAGCCATGTTTGCTCGTCAGTGGCCTCCGTTGAGGCGTCTCTAGGATCGGTATCACTAGCGTTGAAATCTATGTCGAGGTAACTGTTTATGACCGTCATCTCAGAGTTCCATATGTTTATGTCGTTATCGTATGCAGAGATGAGGTTCATCTCATCGATCTGTATAGTAGCATTAGGTCCGGGGTCTGTATTGTTAAGATAGAATGTGAGATTCATAACGTTCTCTTCTCCCGGCTCTACTCCAAAGTTGCTCATCCCTATCTCCCAGATATCCTTAACCACTCCTGTCTCAGCATCGGTATTTGTTATTGAAGTCAGCTCGTTGACGGATGTGGTATTGGAATAGTTAAGAGAGTCATAAGCGGTATAGTCCTCTTCAGTTTTATATATCACTTCGACGTAAAGGGATGTTATCCTATCAAACGGATTCAGATAGGGGTATGTTCCTTTCACGGGGAAATTGGAGTTGGTAAGATTCCAGGACTCTATCATCATGGTTTCGGTCGGCTCTATCTCATAATACTCGTTGTCGTCATCAGAAAGGTTCGATAATGATACCCCGGTATCGTCCAATGCTCCCTTCGAATAGGGCTCCCACATCATCTCTCCTAGATCATCGTTTTCATAGTAATTCTCTATCCGAGAGTCCTCCATATATACATCCGAGTTATTATCCGCTATCAATCGGGGACAGTCATCATTATCGTCCTCATCCAAGCCCCCGTTCCAATCCACATTCCCATCCCAATTATAATCGGCTTCTGGAAGATTATCCAGTGGGGTGAATTTAGAATCCTGCATGTTCAGATAAGAATTATCTATGTACACCCAGCCTGGGAAAGAAAGAGTAGAGTTATGGTTCAGATCGATATAGGAGCCGCCTTTAGCCGTTAGATTGGTCTTGACGAAAGGACGGAGTAAGGTGGTGTTGGTTTGAGTCCGTACGGTAGAGTTCCATAGATTAAGCATGCCACCGTTTCTAACGGTAATCTTCCAGGGATGATATCCATCGATGAGTAAGGTCAATGTAGCATTATTGACCATCAGTTTCCCGGTCGAATTTATCATGATGTTACGGTCTTTCGTGAAATCACTCTTCTTCTGAGTACCGTTCAAATATATGGTATCGTCTATATACCACGTATCTCCAGAAGCAGTTAGAGTGGGGTTATCGTCGGAACTTTCGTTAACCTGGCCGGCTGTGTTCGCTAAAACCGGCGTGAACATGCTTAGAAGGAGAGCACACACAATCAACATACTCAACAGAAATTCAGGAGGACTGCTCTTTTCAGTCATTTTTTTTCACCATGGGATAGATAATGGGTTTCTAACGTGTTATGTGGAAAGGCCAATAATGATATAAAATATTTTGCCTTCTATCGTAATAATCTTCAATAGAATCCTTCGAATGATTTATAATATCAAGTGTAATTGTACTATATATGAATATCTACGAAGGTTTGTGCCAGCGAAGGAGTATCAGAAGATTCCAGGATAGAGAGGTGCCCTTGGAAATGATGAAACGGTGTGTGAACGCGGCCCGGCTATCCCCCTCGGCGGCCAACCTTCAGCCACTCAAGTTCATCACCATCAGAAAAAACCTAAAGGAGATCTTTCAACATACGAATTGGGCGGGATATCTGGACTGGGAGCCCAACGAAGACAAGATGCCTAGAGGTTATATAGCTATAGTTAAGAAAGACGGTGAGGGATGGGACCTGGATGTGGGCATCGCCGCTCATAGTATCTGTCTGACCGCATTCGAGGATGGTTTGGGCACCTGTATGCTCGGCGCTATAGACAAAGAGGCCTTGAGTGATATACTGCCCATCCCCGAAGGTTATTCTCTAGAACTCATGGTCGGCATGGGCTATCCGGCGGAGAAAGCGGAGGTTACCGAGATGGACGATTCGGTGAAATATTACAGGGAAGGTGAGGTACTAAAGGTCCCCAAGAGAGCCCTAGAAGAGGTTTGGATCCAGTACTAATTTTTTATCCCTCCTTTTATTGATATAGAGTAAAATGAAAAAGTCTTAATAGAGGGCTAATCTTTCCTATTTTGATTGGGATGCGCGAACGTATCATACAACGATTGACAGAGCGTAACACTCTGATGACTCCCAACGCATGGGACTACCTGGATAGACAGGAGAACCCATCTGACATAATAGACGAGATGGTGGAGGAAAAAAAGGATCTTCCTTTTCCCTTGGGAAGGGATGTTTTGAGGTCATTCGTAGAGAAAGGAAAGGACGATGATGAGAGCAGTTCTACTCAGGACTTGGAAGTCTCTATTGAGATCTTATCCGATATAACTGGCGAATCAACTTGTACTGGTCAACTGGACGATTTTGTGGATTATTTCTCCAGCCGCTATGAGAAATTGAGGGCTGTCATTTCAAAGAGAAGAGAATCCCAAGGTGCCATGGACATAAACACCATAAAAAAGAGGAAGGGCGAGGGAAAGGTGATCGCCATGGTGGGTGACATCTACAGCACGTCCAACGGGAACAAAGTGCTTAAGTTGGAGGATCCAACAGGACACATTAAGGGTTTCATCTCTCAAGACAGTGAGGCATACGACGCTGACCTTTTGGGGGATGAAGTAGTACTGGCAGAGGGTAGTGTATGGGAGGGGGACGGTGATTACGATGTCACTTTTAACATCGATAAGATAGTGAGGCCTGGTGTACCGAAGATATCTCAGAAGAAAAAGAAGGATTTTGAAGGGAAGATGGCCTTTCTGGGCGACCTCCATGTTGGCAGTGAGGCTTTTATAGACGATGCATGGGAGCATTTCATCGACTGGATAAAGAACGATGAGGGGGCACAAAGCATACGATATCTCATCATATCCGGCGACCTGGTGGACGGTATAGGCATCTACCCGAACCAGGAGGACGAGCTGACCATCAAGAACATCTACGAGCAGTACGAGGAGATGGCAAGGATGCTGAGTGAGATACCTGAGGACATACAGATAATTGCCATCCCGGGCAACCACGATATAGTTAGGAACCCCGAGCCTCAGCCCTCTCTGCCTGAAGAGATCCAGGATATGTTTTCTGACAACGTCAGATTCGTCGGGAACCCCAGCTTCTTGGATATAGAGGGCGTGAAGCTCCTGCTCTACCACGGCAACAGCATAAACGATCTTTCTGATCTCATCTACGAGGTGAGCTCCGATAATCCCGTCCGTGCCATGAAGGAGATGATGAAGAGGAGACACCTAGTACCCGTATACGGGAAGAAGACTCCTATCGCACCGGAGGAAGAGGATCATCTGGTGATTGATGAAGTGCCCGATATATTCGTAACGGGCCACGTCCACCACACGGAGATCGAGAAGTACCACGATACCATCCTCATAAACTCATCCACATGGCAGGATCAGACCGATTACCAGAAGATGAGGGATATCCAGCCGGATCCGGGCAAATTAGTGGTGCTCAACCCGTCCTCGCGGAAGGTGACGATTCAGAGTTTCGTGTAGTCAAAGGGAGGGGAAGATAGATTTCACCCTTTGATTGAGTTTAAGGTTTGGGGGAATAGATGTCGGGGACGGGGTTCTAGTCAGAATATTCGCTTCGCTCATATTCTAACAATTCGTAAATCAGAGATTTTCTCATGAACCTCTGATTCAAACCCTTTATCCCTATAAAACGGAAAAAATGTCGGGGACGGGGTTTGAACCCGCGACCTCTAGATTTCTCAGGAACCATGTTCCTGAAAGTGTCGGAATTTCCTCGGAAATTCCAACTATGAGGGAATTGATTCCCTCAATCGCAGAAAACTAAAAGTTTCCTGCAAGATTTCTCAGGTCTGCTTTAAGGGCGGAACAGCAGTTCTTTTCCCTATGAGTCTAGCGCTCCGCCAGGCTGAGCTACCCCGACGTTCAGAATATTTTACTCCTCGTGCAGTGCATCGTAGATCTTCTCTGAGAACGCTGGCCCGACGCCGTCCACTTCTGTCAGTTCGTCTTTTGACGAATCTCCCAACTCTTGCATGGAACGATATCCGCCGTCGTAGAGTTTCTCGGCCATGGTCGGCCCGACTCCTTCGATGCTCTGGAACTCTTCAAGTACCTCCGTTTTGGGTCTTTCTTCCGGTTCCTCTTCTTCTTCCTCTTCCTCGGCTTCTTCCTTCTCTTCTTCCTCTTCCTGTTCTTCCAGTTCCTCTTCCGTCACTATCTTCTCTTCCAGTTCCTCTTCACCAGGCATCTGCAGTACCTCTGATTTCTTGATCTCCACCCTTTTAAGAGGGTAGGCTTTCTTGCATCCGTTCTTGAGTTCTTTGGCTAAGTCACCGAAGAGCATCTTGCTGACCAGCTGGTGGAGCTGGGAACTTGAGGCTACATCGTCTATGACCTCGGCCTGCTTTTTCCTGATAGAGTTCTTCTTGGAGTAATTTATCCTTTTACTGGTCACAGACAGTGTTTTGACCCTCAATTTGTATCCATCCTTCGTCCTGGTATCGAATACAGAATCTATCTTGGACCTTCTTCTCCTTGTCATCCTCCTGATGTAATCGGTGGTCATGTCATGTCCAACGAACCTGGTCACACATTCGCCCCCTCTCACGCCCTGTATCTTCAACTGGACCTTTATGTGAGATTTGGAGAAATCACCGATTAGGTCCTGGAGCGTTATCTCTGTGACCCTTCCTATGAGGTCCTCCGGCTCTGAGGCTACTGTTTCGCCTACCACGGAGTTCTCGAACATATCGGGAGCGACTATTCTGTACCAGCTCTTGGACTTCCATTTGTCCTTCACGCGTCTTCCTGCACGTCTAGATTTTCCTTTTGCCATCGTATTCTCCTGAAGATTCGAATGAGATTAATTTGATTTAATATAACAACTTTTTGGTTTTATGGCCGTGTAGAAAACCTTTTTCGTAGGGGAGCTTAGTTTTATCAATATTTTTAAATCTATTGGAATTTATCCCAATTCTCACTCGAACAGAGATCTACTGGAAAATTGAAAATTTTCCATCGATCTTTAGAATTTTCAGAGAAAATTCTGAAACATCTCGTGATATAGAAGTAAACAAGTCTATCTAGTCAACGAAAAGGTGATGGCGGCTCGATGTCTACAGGAATTACATTCCTTAGATTCGAGGAAAAATTCTTTTCCTCGTAAAGCTCGAGAAAAGTAAAAACTCAGAACAGAGAAATGCTATAGGATTACATCCTTTCATCCTCATTACCACTGCGGATGCAATTCAAAATGTTAGCTTATAATGCTCATCGACAAGCGATGAGCATGTGTAGCTAAGGTTTTCTACTGAGCCAGATAATCAGGCCCAGGTTTTTTTGGCGGATGCCGGAGCCTCAGGTCTTCGGTTTCAACATCTCCAAAGAAGAGGCCTCCATCTCATCCGTAGATTGAATCTGCTCTATCAGAGGGGCGATATCGTCGAGTTCTATATCAAGATCCGCAAGGACCAAAAGATCATCGGGCTCCGATATCTGCATTCCATACTTTATGGCCTCTCCCATATCTGTGATCACGGTGGGACTCTTATTCATAGAATGGATCCCCTCCTTCACCACTTCGGCCATCTCGCCGATCTTCCTACCTCTGAGCATCTTGGTATTATCAGTCAGGATCACTTCATCGAACCATTTGGCTATTTCAACACCGCATTTTTTGAGAGATTCGTCCTTTCTATCCCCCACGCCTGAGAAGATAATATAGCGGTTTTTCGCCGATATCTTCTTAACACTCTCCCCTAGAGCTCTGAGACAGTCAGGATTCTGGGCATAGTCTATCATCAACTTGGTCTCTCCCAGGGTGTAAAGGTTCATCCTTCCAGGGTTCATCGTTTCGTCCATGCGGAAGCTCTTCAGTGATTCTGTGATCACGTTTACGGGTATACCAGCGGCAAAACATGCCGCCATGGAGGCTAGGGCATTCTCGACCATCATCTCGGCCCCGTTCAAGAGGAAGGGTATGTCATCTATGCTTACCAGGGACGTCAACTTCTCTTCACTGTATACCACCAGCATACCGTTCTCCTGAAGGAAGACCGTACCGCCATCGGCGATAAAGTTTTCTACCAACTCGTTCTTCTTCAGGGAGAAAAGGACGGGATTTCCTGTACCCCTCTCCATCAGCCGCTCGGCAAATATGTCGTTCCCGTTTATCACACAGTAGCCATCTTTGTCCGTCACCTCCGCCAAAAGAGACTTGATCCAGAATATATCTTCCACATCTTCTATACCGTCCAGTCCAAGGTGATCCTCTCGGATGTTCGTTATAACGCTTATGTCGCATCTATCGAAGCCAAGTCCTCTTCTCACTATACCTCCCCTGGCGGTCTCTAATATGGCTAGATCCACCTGGGGATTCTGCAGCACTACTTCTGCGCTCCACGGACCGGTGGTATCCCCGTCGGTGAGCTTATCGCCGCCCACCCAGATACCTCCAGTGACGGCAAGACCGGAGCTGTATCCCTGGTTACGGGCTATCCAATCTATCAATCTTGATGTAGATGTCTTCCCGTTCGTCCCGGTGACGGCTATGATAGGGATCCTGCCGTTACCTTCTGGGAATAGGGAATCGATCACTTTTTTTCCTACTGGCTGTGACTTCCCGGCCGTGGACGATAGATGCATCCTCAGGCCTGGACTTGCGTTGATCTCTATGATTCCGCCCTTTAACTCATCCGCTGGAACCGAGATGTTTTCCGCTATCAAGTCAACACCCATGATATCCATGTCAACGAACCTGCTCAGATTCTCTATCATCTTCTTCAGGGTTGGATGTATCTCGTCCGTACAATCCTCTGCCGTCCCACCGGTGCTCATATTCGCCGTCCCCCTGAGCAGGACCAGATCTCCGGCTTCTGGAATACTTTCAGTCGATAGTCCCTGTCTTTTCAAGCACATCAGTTCCTCATCGCCCAGGGATAGTTCTGTCAACAGTGATTTATGTCCCTCTCCCCTCCTAGGGTTACTGTTCTCCTCTTCAACTAGTGTTTTCACAGAAGAAGATCCGTCGCCGATAACATGGGCGGGCATCCTCCTCCCCACGGCTATCACTTCGTGATTGATCACGAGGATCCTGTAATCCCTCCCTTTGATGTATTC
>JAHENW010000020.1 GCA_018610025.1 Thermoplasmatota archaeon | reverse complement strand
TCTTGAGGGCGCTATCGATCGTTGATTATTCCGGTGGATTCTTTTCTGTATTCTCTATCATAGCAGCCATCTTTCTAGGGATCGTGACCTTTTTATTGATTATCTGGGGTGCTGGAAGATCGGGTACATCACATGACCAGCGATTTCAAGGATGACGTTAAAGAGGCATTCAGGCTGTTCTGGTCAGCCAGAGATTATGTACTCTCACATCATCCTGATTGTAAGGAATACGAAGAGGATTGTTACCAAGTGGGGAAAAAGAGATTATGTATCGGATGCTTTACAGCCTATCCCGTAGCTCTCACTATTTTGATACTGTGGATATTTAACTTGATCGAGGTGACTTACAGTGGAGGCCTTATGATAGGTTTTATATTCGGGATGATTCAGCTGTTTAGTTTGACAGGTCTTTCTGATATCAGGAAAGTGAAAATCCTGATAAAGGTATGCCTGGGGATCGGTATCGGATTCTTTACTATAGGGATATTCTCCTTGCCTCTGCTCTTTATACTGAGATTGCTGTTGTTCCTCATCTGTCTGAATATTGTAGGATTTTTCTCTTTTCTAAGGATGCGAAAGATAAAGAAAATATGCAATCAGTGTGAACATGAAAGAGATTGGGAGAACTGTCCTGGGTTCGGGGAGAAGTAAAAAAGAGATTAAAAGGAAAGGGTTTTTTGGTTTTTTACTGCGGCGGTGGTGGCTGCTGATACTGCTGTTGCTGCTGTTGTTTATTTCTTCGGACTTCATCCATGCTGGGTCTGACAACGATCCATATTATCAGACCGAGAAGCCCTGCAATTAGTCCTACTATTAACCACAATGCTGCATTTTCGTCTCGCTTTTTAGCATCTTTGTACATCCAGATAGCGATTACAAGCCAGATTATCAACGACGCTACCCAGATGAGGCACAATGAACCACCACATAGTCCTGGCATATAATCCGGTGCCGTCTGCAATACTGGTACTAGGCCTATCTCAGTCATATTATCCCTTTCACCATTTTATATTTCGAATGGGAATATGATTATTAATATAAATGTGTTTCCCTATTAATAGCCAATACGTGCTATAAAAATAGCAGGTTGAGCGGGCCTGAGGGGATTTGAACCCCCGGCCGATCGGTTAAGAGCCGATCGCTCTCCCTGTCTGAGCTACAGGCCCATCTTCTGGGATTCCCCTTTAGACCCGGACGGATATAAATATTTTTACTCGGTGTGTAGGGTTAAAACAGGAGAGGAAATATAATCAATAAAATATTTATATCTTCAATCAGTTATCATCCTGTGGTGAACCCCATGGAGATGGGTTTAGAAGAAGAAGAGATGGAGGAAGAGTATAATCTACAGAGTACACAGAAGGGAGTCAAGTTCATGTCTTTTGCCTATATACTAGGTGTAATAAGCATGGGCTTCATGCTTCTGATGAGTGTGACCGCATTGGCGGGGATATCGATACTGCAGTCCGTGATGGCGATGGCCTGTGGAAGTGGAATACTCACCCTGATAACTTTGATTTTATTTATAGTGGGTGTGGTATTCACTTTCCTAGGTAGAGACGAGTACACCCTTGAGCATGCTAAGAAAGTCAAAATTGCACTGGCATTACTGGTTGTCGGCATAATACTGTTCGTACTGGTAGGCGTGAGTCCTTTCCTCTTTTTGAGTGCAGCGATGAGCGGTTCAGGTCTAGGCGCTGCAAAGATGATGCTTTATGGGATACAGTTCATGGCTCTAGGAGGTGTCATCTGTCTAGCTCTGATGTCGGTGTTCCTGATAGTGGAACTAGCGAGCAGTGGAACGAAGAAGATACTGTGGGGCGGTGCCGGAGCGAATATCGCCGCACCGCTGATAGGCGTCATCCTGTTCATCATGGTAGTGGAACAGATGATAACGGTATCGCCTGATTTGATGGCCAACATACTATTCATGCCATTCGGGTTCTCGGTTATCGGTTACATCCTCTTCCTAGTGGGATACAGGAAGACGTACACCCGGATAAAAGAAGGAGACCTGAGCGGGTCTAGTGAGGAAGATGAACTAGCGGTATTCTGAATTTTCAAACCCCTTTCTTTTTTCTATTATTCAGTTTAGTGCCGTCAGTTCTTACCAAAATCTATTTATATCCTCCAAGAAGCTTATTTACTGTCATACATATCGTCAGACAGAGGGTCCATATGGGAAGAAAGCTCCCCAAATATCTCCAGGAAGATGAAATCAGAAAGCTTCTTAATGCACCTCCCAGGAAGAAGACTAGAGACAGACTGATCCTTCGGATACTATACCGATGTGGACTGCGTGTCTCTGAACTGACTTCCCTCCAGATAGAGGACATCGATTTTGACGAAGAGATGATAACTGTTAGAGGGGGGAAAGGAGACAAAGACAGGATAGTCCCGGTGGACGCCGATACTCTAGACCTCATAGAATTCTACAAGGCCGGGGCCGAGGAAGGAACACTCATACTTTCACAGAGAGGCGAAGCGCTGTCCACCAGGCAGGTGGAGAGGTTAGTCAAAAAGTACGCCAAGAAGGCGGATCTGAAGAAGGATGTGCATCCCCACATGCTGAGGCACAGTTTCGCCGTGCACTGCTTGAAGGCCGGGATGAACCTCAGGACAGTTCAGAAGATGCTCGGCCATTCATCTTTGACCACAACCCAAATATACTTGGACCTGACTGGGGAAGACATCAAGGAAGATTACGAAGAACATCCGCTTCCGGCATGATCGCTAAATGGATCGGTATATATGTCTGACGAAGGTAGATGACCATGAATGAAGATATCTTTTCTGTTATCGAAGACCAGAAGGAAGATATGAAGGATGATCTCATGGAGATGCTGAAGTATCCTGCAGTAGGCCCCCACAATGGGGGTGACGGAGAGATGGCGAAGGCAGATTTCGTTATGGATCTGGTTGAAAATTTTAGATTTGACGAGATAAAAAGACATGACGCCCCGGATGATAGGGTACCCTCCAATCTGAGACCGAATATCATACTGAAGAAAGAAGGGA
>JAHENW010000019.1 GCA_018610025.1 Thermoplasmatota archaeon | reverse complement strand
TTTTGGGCACACTACTAGCCGTCTACTTCGCCAGCGCAGGTATCAGCTCGATACCGGCCGGTAGGCTCTGCGATACCATCGGTAGGAAGAGGAGCATGGTGATCTCCACCGTTCTAGTCACCATCTCTATGCTGGTGCTAGTCACCGTGGAAGTGAAGGCCGTTTTACTCCTGATCAACGTCGTAAGGGGGTTATCCTACTCCATGAGAAGGGTCTCCCGTTCACCCTTCATGATGGAGCAGAGCGAGGAAGAAGAGAGGATGCACCTATTCTCCTCCGCATCCTCCGTCCGGATGTTCTCCGGCGTCGGTGGTAGAGTGCTAGGTGGAATATTCCCGGCCCTTTTCCTCTTCTACGCCGGTATAGGCCAAGAGGTCATACAGGACCGTATAGCCATGATGTTCTCGGTGATCCTTTTCGCCCTGTCTATCCTCCCTCTACTCAAGATAGTCGAAGAAGAAACACCCAATGCGAGAAAGTCCATGGGAAAGATAAAGGAATGGTTCCAGCTGAAGAACTCGGATGTGGTGAAGAAGATATTGGTCAATTCCGCCCTGATAGGTTTCGGGGCAGGTCTTATAGTCCAGTACTTCAACGTGTTCTTCGACCAGTTCGTGGGGATGAGCAGGTTTCAGATAGGTGTCCTTTTGGCAGTGGGTAGGTCCACCATGGGGGTAGCCGTTTTCCTGCTGCCCATCTTGGTAAAAAGGATAGGGAAGGTGAGGTCCGTGGTGGTCACACAGCTGGCCTCCCTGCCGTTTCTAGCACTCATGACCGTATTCGATGATCCCTACGGTGTGGGGGCCGCTTATGTGACAAGGACGTCACTCATGAACATGAACCACCCCGCCTTCAATAACTTCATGATGGAGGTGACGCCTAAAGAAGAGAGGGGTACTGTAAGCGGCTGGAACTACTTCGCCAGAAGGTTGACCAGGGGCTTCGGTGTCATAGGCGGGGGCTTTGCCATCGATAAGAAGGCATACATCTTCCCCTATTACATCACCATGATCTGCTATGCTATCGGCTCCCTGTCCTACTACTACTTCTTCAGGAAGGCCAAGGAGGGTATGAAGAAGGCAAAATGGGTCAGTGATGGATGAAGAGGGAAAGAAATGCTTTTAAATAGTTATATCGATTATCCGCTTACCTAGTATGGGAAGAGAAGGATATAGTCTATTGGAGATGGTAAGAGCGCCGTTCCTATCGGCGATCATATTTCCACTGGTCTTAGGAACACTGATAGCTGTCTCGATAACCGGCTCTTTCAATCTGGTAGGATATATACTGGCCATGGTCATCGGTGTCAGTCTCCACATCTCTACGAACGTTTATAACGACATCTATGATACAAAACAGGGGGCCGATGATCTCGACTCGCAGAAGAGTGATTACAGCGGCGGTTCCGGGATACTAGTGAACGAGCCAGGTCTGGAAGAAACGATGTTCCTCATCGCCAGGTCGGGGATCGTTGTCGGTCTGTTGGCTACCGTCCTTCTATCTTTTTTCGTGGACCCTGCCCTTTGGCCGTATCTGGTCCTGATATTCATAGTGTCCTCTTTCCTCAGCAAGTACTACACTGCACCACCCTTCAAGTTCGCGTACCGCGGGATGGGGGAGATCATGGTCTGGCTGGGCTTCGGGCCACTGGCTATTTTGTTGGCATCGGTGGGACAGAATCTAGGTCTTCATCCCGTTATCATCACCGCCATGCCCATAACCGGACTGAGCACACTCTTTATAGTCTGGATGGGAGAGATGATCGATCTGAAGACGGACAGAGCCGCAGGGAAGAGGGGACTTGTGGCAAGATTCGGTAAGAAGAAGGGAGCTATAGGCTACATCTTCATCCATGTGGTAGCGGTTATCAACGTTGTTATCCTTGGCCTTTACATGATGAATCCTGGCTGGCCGCTCCTGATCGCCATTTTACCCCACGCATACCTTCTGCCAAGGAATTGGATGAAGATAAGAGAAGGACTGTTCGACGACGAGGTGATGACCGAGGTCTCCCGATCGAATTTTCTCATCTATGCATCTTTCTCTCTGACCCTTTTATTGGGAGCCGGTCTTGATCTTTGGCTCCGTCTTTATATGTGAGAATCACATCTGAAAAAAAGTGATACCGGCTCTCTCCACCACCCACTCGATCAGGGCGGGGAGTCTTCCCTGGAATCCATAAGGAGGATAGATGAGTAATGAATTTTTTCTACCCAGACTCAGAAGGATCGGATTTTTCTGTACAGAGTATGTTTTTAATGATTTGTTCTTCCTCGATCTCTCTATATTCTTGCAGATCAACCGAGCGTGTCGGAGAGCATTGTGAGCCGTTTTCTCCTCCTCTATATCGGTGATATCTCCTCCCGCGAATATGTGCTCATAGGTTCTCCCACCACCATTTAATTGAAGGTGATCGTTCACCTTTAAAGACCCATCGTCCGCTCGGATCTCCGCTCTGAAGTCCTGCATGAACTGTGTATCCCTTCCTATACCCGCTGCCCACACAACTACGTCGGCCTTTATCTCTCTGTTTTTGCTTGTCAAAAAACGGCCCTTTTCTCTGTCGACCACTCTTTCACCGAAGACGATATCTACGTCCTTTTTTCTCAAAAAGCTCTCGGCTAGAGATGAGGAAAGCTTTGGATTCCGCTCTATAAGCCTATCATGGGAGTGGACCACGGTTATGTCCAAGTCATCATATTTCGCGGCCAACTCAGCGGCGGCCTCCGTGCCTATGAGACCACCACCCACGATCAGAACGTGGTCTCCCTTTTTCAGGTCCTGGTTCAATCTCTTTACCTCTCTTCCAGAAGATATTGTATGAACATCTTCCTTCCTTTCCAGATACACCGGATAGCTTATACCCGGGCAGATGGTCAGATGATCGTATCTGAACGTATCCGAACCGGTACGCACCTCTTCAGGGGTGATACTCTCTACTTCTGCCTTGACGAACTTTGACTCCTTCAGTATCTCGGTGTATGGAACGGTGATCTTCTCATGATACTCCGGGTCACCTATCATCCTGATCAGCCCTGGCGAATACTCAAAGTACCCTTTTTTGTCTATCAATAAAACCTCGTAACCGCTCTTACCGTCAAACTTTTTAGCAATAAACGATCCGCAGAATCCTCCGCCCACTATCACCAGTTTCATTCGACTGAATAAAAGAAGGGAAGTTAATAAATGCTAGCTAGAATTTATGAAACAAAAGGTGATATGATGAAGAAAAACGAAGTCATCGAGACCATGCTGGACCACAAGTCCATAAGGGATTATAAAGAAGAAGTCCCCTCCCAGGAGGAGATAGAGACGATCGTTAGAGCTGCACAGCAGGCCCCATTCGTCTCTCAGCTCTACAGCGTGATCTTGACTAAGAACAGGGATGACCATCCCTTCGACGCTCCCCTCCTCTTCACTATATGTATAGATTTCCACAAGTTCGAATTGATAATGGAGAAGAGGGGATGGGAACCGGTGAGCAACGATCTTTCTATCTTTTTATTCGGCGTACAGGACGCGTGCTACATGGCCCAGAACATGGTGACCGCAGGTGAGAGCCTCAGTATAGGGAGCTGTTTTTTGGGGGCGGCCCCGTACAAGGCGGGAAGGCTGAAAGAGAAATACGACCTGCCGGAGAAGGTCTTCCCTATCGTACAGCTGGCCATGGGATATCCGGATGAGGAAACATCCACGAGACCCAGGTACCCTATGGAATATGTTCTGTTCGAAGGGGAGTATCCTGAATTAACGGACGAGATGATCGAGGATGCCATGGATAAGATGGACGAGGGCTATCTAGAACAGGATTACTATAGAAAGCTGGACGCCAAGATCGGGTTGAAAGGGGATGAAAAGGACGAGTACACCTACGACGATTACAGCTGGACCGAGCATATATCGAGGAAATGGGGACAGTGGCACGAGTCCATAGAAGAGCCGTTGGAGGAACTGGAAAAGTGCGGTTTCGATCTTTTGATTGAAGATAAAAGGGAATGAAGCGGTCTATTCAACGACCACTTCGCTTATCTGATCGATGATGGCCTTCCTTTCATCCCTTTCCTT
>JAHENW010000018.1 GCA_018610025.1 Thermoplasmatota archaeon | reverse complement strand
TAGGACTACTCGGTGGATAGCCTTGATATGATATCTTCAGGGCGGGAAAATCATCCTGGTTAACATATATGCGGGGCTGGATACCACCGGTTTTAGTAAGTGTGAGTTTCGTGTGGTTATCAACCTTCAACCTATAAAGATCCCCACCTCCTCTCCCCTTGAACTTCGTTATCTCGCCGTAACTCAATTCCATCATCTGCTTTCCCTTGTACTTTTCAGTTATCTCTTTAAGTTCTGGATCTTGGGAGGTTCCTAGTATGTAATAATGAGCTATCTCGTATCGATAGTTGACCCGGAACAGGTGTTCAATGATTTTACCATAATTTTCTCTCGAACTGAAGCATTCACCCATGGGCATCCAGAATTTTGGATCCTCGCTCCACCATTCCGCGTTCCACTCGTCGGCGTCTAATGCGAACCAGCCTCCCTGGTCCTCTGTCCAGTTTCTCTCGTAAAGCGGAGTCTCGAACCATGCCTCAGAGATAAAATGACTCATGAGTTCCGTCTCCTCGGTCGGATGTAGGGATACGATTCTGCTGGGTATTCCAACTGAGCGAAGCAAAGCGGTGAGGGCGAAGGCGCTCTCGTCACACCAATGATTCATGGTCTTTCTTTTATCACCCAGTTCGTCTATGTTCACACCGTTCACTGCTAGAGCTTCTGCGTCACTCAAGGTCAAACTGGCTACCTCTGAATTCTCGTAGAAAAGGATGTTGCATGCGTCACGATATTCGTCCATGACCAGGGGCTCCGCGGTGTTTCTTTGGGCTACTATACGGACCAACTTCACCGCTGCCTTCCGGGGATCGCTTGTGTTCCCCACCCCTGCTAGAGCGAACTCATACATCTCTAGTATATTCGAGTTAGAATCTCCGAAGGGATGAAGCGGGCCCGGATGAAGGTTTCCGGTTGTAGTGTATATGTAACCTACTTCGTCCCTGTGGCCGTTCTCATCATAGGCGTATGCACGCCTTTCCTCCTCTGATAAATCTGTAGCCCAAGGATCAAATACGACGTATATATCCATGGAAGCGTTCCATTTACCTGCTGTAGCATTTAGGATGTACTTCCCAACAGAATTGTCCTTTGGTACCTTAACCTCGTTTCCCTCAACTGCCAATGGATCCATATTTTCTTTAGAAGGTGTGATCTTCACGTTAGCTCCATCTACTGACTCAAAACTTAAACTCGTACCCCTCCTGACGACTACTCTCTCCCTAGCTATCCAAAATTCTCCATGCTCAGAAGAAAAATTCTGCCAAACCCAGTAATCCTTGGTTCGATATCCCTCTTCATAAAGACAATATAAACCGGGATCGTAACTATCGTTCTTATCCGTCCCCATCAATTCTTCCTGCCAGTCGACCAATCCGTCATCATCCAAATCGGGGGCACGTGTCTCAGCCGACGATGATGCCGAGAAGAAGGAAGCAGAGATCCCACTGAAGATCAATAATATCAGTACGAAAAGAGCGAATACGGGCCTTCTGTCTTTCCTCTTCATCTATAGTCATTCAGCTCTGTAACGATATAAAAAGTTTTAGAGAAACTTACATAAAAATAATAGGAAATAAGAAAGGGTTTTGATCAGTAGCTCACAGCCCAGTCTACAGAAGTCGAATCTCCATTGTACACCCAGTATCCGTTCTTAGCACTCATGGTGACCGTGGTCAAGTCGTATTCATACCTTAGATTGTACTCCTGGGATCCATCGTAGACCGCCATTTTGGTAACTGCACCTGGTAGAGTATCGCTGGCTGTGGTGTCCGTACTAGACGGGTATCCAACCATGTTCCAGCCAGGCTGCAGCGTTATGGTCGTAGAAGAGGGTTTTGTCCCCTCTACGGTCAATGTGTCGGCGGTGGTCATGTGTATCCAAAGGCCCATCTCTCTGTTCCATGTGTCGAGACTATTGAAGTGTGAAGCTCGGTCGGGTGTAAATGTTTTCCATTCGTCTTGAGATACGTCATAGTACTCAACTTTATCGTAATTTCCATTTATCCCGTAGTCCGTAGTGTTCAAGATAGACAGCAATGAGCTATCACTAGGGTTCAAGTTGAAGGATACGAAGTTCCAACCGCTGCTCAATGAGATATCCTGCGTGACCAAAGAACTGGTACCGAAGCTCGGTTCCACCCATGATTGAGTGGTCTCGTGGTCGTAACCCATCACTGCACTCGGCGGGTCAGATGATGATGCCTTTATGTACATATGGTCCACGTAAAGCGTATCTAGATTGGTATTGCCAGCTGTTCTGTCCGTATCTTCAGCCTTGATATACACTGTTCCGCTGGTATCCGTCGGCATAGAGTATGTCTGATATGAGTTATCGTCACTGGTCTTGGTAACGGTCAACATTTGGGTGTAGGTCGATCCTCCATCCGTTGAATACAGGAAGTCGACATCGTCGCCTTCTGTATTGCTCGAGTGATAGGCCTCGACGTTGAATTCAACTGGTTCGGTGGGATAGGAAGGGATGTCCATCGTCCATTCATGATCCAACCCACTTGTAGTTTGTTCTCCAGTCACTTCTGCCATGTCTACGTACCAATTCTCAGCATTAGTTCCATAGTACCGGAAACCGATGTAAATGGTCGATTCACCATCATAAGCAGAAAGATCCACGGTTTTCTGTTCCCATCCGCTATCTGGCGCCGCGGATGATAATGTCTTCACCGTTGTAAAGCTTGATGGATTAGTATCTGTAGTCGAGACCTCTATGTAATTGTCCGCCCAATAACTTGGCCAGTCACAATGTTGATAAAATGTCATCTGCAGGTTGCTGTAGGTAGATGCATCTATCGCAGAACTTATCAGGTATTGGTCTACATTGTCTCCAGAATCATAGTCGATTCTAGCTGAGTTACTTTGATCATAGGCAGTAGCGTCCTGATACCAACTGTTTGTACTTCCATCGTCAGGACCGTCTGCTTGGGTCCATCCTGAAGGTGGTACACCGCCCTCAAAACTCTCGCTGAGCAATGTATTTACACCCCCTGAGCTCACCGTTTCTTCTTGGATCTGCTCGTAAGCGTCATCCGAGTTATGGATGTAGGTATGGTCATTTGTAACCGTGCCGTTCAAAGAAGTTTCTCCAGTCGATGTCTCGTTGTATATCACACTCGAACTGCCGGAGACCGCATCGACCAGAAGTTCTACCGTGATCGTATCACTGGAAGCTATACTTCCAGATACCGTATCGCTCCAGGAGAATTGGTGATATGACGAGTAAGAACCGACATCCTGATCATCCGTGGCCGTCTCATGGATAACTGTACCAGAACTATCCTTGAGCTTGGCTTTCAGATATCCTTCGAAGTATCCTGCAGGATCCGCGTAACCGTAAGCGGTGAAGTTCCACTGACCTCCCAGGTCCGTATCTGACCCGAACGCATCGGTAGTCCAGTTTCCGAGACTGTATTCTCCAGAAGAAGGTATGCCTACGCTAACGCTGTTCTGTGTATTTTCGACCGGGTACATGGACAATCCTGTTTCCGTCGGTGTCTCCGCCTGCATATGCCATCTATCGTCTTTGATATTATCTACGGAGAATGTTGCTGAGGTGTTGACCGTGTATGCGGAATTGCTGTCCGTGGCATTTACCCTTACGATATAATTGACACCGTCCAAAACGGTGGTCGTATCCCAGCTCAGGAGTCCGTCATTATTGCCCGTACCATCTTCTAATGTGTTCCAAGTACTTCCTCCGTCTGCGCTGTAATCCACTTTGATGTCTAAGTTCGAATTCGTATCCTCTTCGTCCGTAGCCGACCACTGGATATCATAAGTACCGTTTATTATTTCGTTCTCAGATGGAGCGGTCACATCTACAGCTGGTGCACTGTTAAGAGAAACACCCCCGCTAATAGCTACGCCAAACGGCTGGGTACTTTGAGGTACATTATAGCCACTGACCGTCAATTGATAAGTGCCTTCTTCGACACCATTCTGATTCGGCAAAAGGAGTATATCTTCCTCAACGTTCAATCCATCGTACTCAGCACTCCTTTGTCCGCTCCATGGATTGCTGGTCGGATCGGGTTGAGAATAACCCGGATTATTTCCAGTGAACGCATTACCAACATATCTAGTGCCACTTGGTGTGGTCAACTCAAGATCGAGGTCATTGACAATTGCAGGATCGGTCGAATCGGAACCGTCTGAACCAGGATAGTCACTCCAAGCCAATGTTACCTCCAATTCTTGAGTTGAATCATCCACTTTGAATTCCTTCGTCCAGCTTTCACCTGTATCTAGTGAATTGTTCTCATTCCATGAATCGTAGGTTATCAGTTTCCTATTCTCTCCGTCGAAGTGAAGAACTCTATCCAATTTGCTCCTTCCAAACCCTTGGTCTCCATTCGGGAATCTAGCATCGTTAGCGTAGGCCCCAGAACCGGTTATCTCAACCGCACCATTGATTATCGTCGATTTAAGGAGCGCGTTACTCGGGTTGAAACCGTCCGAGGCAGTCGGAGTACCAGAAGGATACCAACCTTTCTTATAGTACTCTCTGACCTGTGCTAACTGTCCTGCGAGACCTGGTGTCGCCATGCTGGTACCGCTCAAGGATTGATAACCATCATAACTTCGATCTGAAGAAACAACATTTTCAGCCACGTGTAGAACGGTAGGTTTGATCCTTCCGTCGTCCGCGTAACCTCTGCTGCTAGAAGTATACATGGTATTTTGATCGGGATAATTCGTCACTCCTCCTATACTGAAGAAGTTCTTTCCCTCTGGTTCTCCAGACAATGTATTAGCACCATCGCCGGAGTTACCCATAGCAAATAATATGTTGTAATCCTTATTATCCCAGATGAACTGGTCTCCATCGATAGCTAACCCCGTATAACTCGATATTCCTCCGCCCCAGCTGTTTGTATGGACCCTTGAACCACTATCATACGAGGGTTGCCAAGCGTCGTTATACATACTGTTAGGTAGGCTGAGACCTCCACCGGAAGTGCCGATGTCCTGATGTATCAACCTTGCATCTAGTGCATTTCCGTCGTTATAGTTATAGGTTAAGTAGTCCCCGTTTGAGTCTGGTGCATCTCCCAGTACAGTTCCGGTTACATGTGAGCCATGGTAGGTACCAGAATTCAGATCTCCACCTATGGAATAGTAATCCTGAACTTTTCGGTGATTATCACCGAAAGGATCACCTTCAGGGTCCTCCCACATCTCGTGGCCTCCGTCCGTGGTGTACAACTCACTGTCGCATACGGTAACCAGCTGATCTGTCCCAGTTACGCCCTGAGTAGTGACCTTTCTATCATCCTGTACGTTCGTCTCCGTTATCCAAGTTGCGTCGCCGTTATACAACTCAGGTTCTTCACTGCCCTCGCTTATGGAGTTTACACCTTTCAAATTAGCAACCTTCTCTATTCTTCCGGTGTGTATCTCGGCTGTTATACCGTTCATTCCTATTGCCTGGATTTCTCCACCAAGACTCTCTATACCCTTCACTGATTCTCTAAGATCGGTTCCGTCGAAAAAGGACACTTCTATAACTTGCTCACCAGACTTTTCTAAAAGTTCACTATCGAATCTATACGCGGGCTGATAGATTCCCACCCAGTTGACGAAGTCTAAGTCCTTCACTGAATGCTTGGTCTCTTCGTCCATCTTAACGATGAAGTTGTATCTGTGCCGGAACTCCTGAAATCTAGCTCCCATGCCTCTCATCTCTTCTTTCCACTGGGGCTTGATAGGGCCGACGAACTGCACTATGTAATACCCCTCGCTCTCTGAAGGATAACTAGATATAGTCAGATCGTCGGGGGTATCCGGCAAACCGTCGTTCACGTTGAGCTGACCGTCAGATATAGCCACCATATCTCTATTCGATACCTCGTTCACTGAGTAACCCTCTCTTTTCAGTTTGTTGATCTCATCGGATGGGATTTCCGCTAATACATAGCTCTTATAGTCTACTAAGACTTCAAGGTCTTTAGAATCTAAACCGTCCGATGACATTCCATTCTTATGTATCATCACAGTAGATCTACTAGTGTTGTCACGGTTTGAAACTACCATACCAAAAGATAATGCTGATATCCCTAAAACCAGGACCACCAGCAAGACCCAAAATCGAGGCTTTTTCATAAAATGATTCCTCCTCTAATAACCTTATGATGGGTTGTTACTTTATTTATGCCTTTTCCTAATTTACTTTATTTATGCCTTTTCTCAACCTATCCCTATAGCTAGAATGTGTGTTATATTATTAGGTTATTCTTATTTAAACGTAAACAATATATAGCAGTTGTAGTTGAGAGGCGGGAGGATGAAAATGATGAGTAGAATAAAACCGAGAAAGATGAACGATAAAGGCGCTCTAGAGGGACTTCCCTTATACCTGATAATCCTTGTCGTTATAGCGGGAGTCGCGACGGCCATCATAGTTGGTTGGATGATGAGTGCCCAAAGCCAGGAACTGAACAGCATTGAGGTGGACTACAGCGGAGCCTCGATCACCGCCGACAGCAATAACAAGGTCACTGTTAAGGCGTACGACCAGGACGGAAATCCTTTGAAGGGGGCTACGGTAAAACTCCAGGGCTGTAACGTGAACGAGATAGGGGAAACGGACGAAAACGGCGAGTGTGAATTCACGGTCCGTCCCAGCCTTCCGGAGAATGATAACTTCGGTAATATCGATGTTACGGTTGAATATACCGGGGACGTTCCGACTCAGAAGCCAGGCTCCATACCGGTGAAGACATAGAAAAGTGATAAACTGATAGATGCCGATGAGATCCTAGGTCGTTCTCCTTCCAAGGTCGATAGGTTGGGTAAGAAGGGGACTTGTTACCTTGGAAAGAACGTTTCCTACCCTGGGGGGAAGTACGAAGAGATGGGGAAGACATTTTTAGATATAGTCTCGCCCCACTGTATCTTAGTAGTAGGAAAGAGGGGGACCGGTAAATCGTACACATTGGGTGTTCTTGCAGAAGGTTTCGCCATGTTGGAAGAAGACTCTAGCCAACGGATAGCCCTGGTCTTGGTGGACACCATGAGCGTATTCCACAGTTTAAAGAAGAGGAACACGAACAAGAAAGAAATAGAAAGGATGAAGGACTTCGGTATCGATCCAAATGAATTCGCTGATAAAACCAGGGTATTGGTTCCGGAAAAGGCCGTTGAAATGACAGAGGAGAGCGACCGGGAGATGTTCTTCGACGAGAAGTTGAAGATCCCCCTGCACACGGTGAGTGTCAATGAATGGTTGAACCTGATGGATATGGATAAAACGGAAGAAACTGGGATACTGTTGACCTCAGTGATAAACGATCTGAAAGACGGGAAAGTGGCCTTCTCCTTCGACGACATCTATGAAGCCATCCAGAGAAAGAACAGGGGAGATAAGACCGGAAAAGCATTAACGAATCAATTCGAGATGATAGAAGACCTAGGCATATTTTCAAAGGACGGTATGGAAGAGGGCATAGCTGTAGGAGGAAAGATAACCGTCCTGGACATCTCTTACCTGGGCAGAGTAGGAGGATACGACCTGAGGAATCTCATAATCTCCATCTTTGCTAGGAAACAGATGGAAGAACGAACGCTGTATACAACTATAGAGATGCAGTCCCAAGCGGGCTTGACGGACTCCGAAACCTCGGAGGATATCACCGAGGACCATCCCCTGATATATATGCTGATAGACGAGGCGCATCTGTTCCTACCTAGCGGAAGAAAAACATTGGCTACTGACCCCCTGATCGATTGGATAAAATTGGGCAGACATCCGGGGTTATCGCTCATTTTGGCAACTCAAGAACCATCAGCACTCCACGAAAGCGCCATCCGACAGTCCGACCTGATAATAGCACATAACCTAACGGCCAGAGACGACGTAGAAGCCCTCGGGATGGCAAAGCAGTCATACATGAAAGAAGGTCTAGATGAGAAGGTGGGTCAGATGGAGTTTAAAAGAGGGCTGGCACTCACCTTCGACGACAAAACCCGGAGGATACAGCTCTGCAGAGTGAGGCCTAGACATACACTCCATACCGGGATCGACGCCTCGGCACTGCCGCCGGGCGTAAGGTAAATATCGTACCTCCCCGAAAAAATTTATATCCCAGTTTCTCCCTTCTTCCGTAAGTGATTTGGAGTGGTTGAGAAGAAAGTCAAAGGCTCCGTTATCCGTGGTTATCTAAAATATGTGGAAAGGACCTGGGGAGAGATGGGTCTAGAGGAGTGTCTTGAGGACATCGGACAGAGGATGGATGATATCGAAGAACGAAAATGGTACGATATAGAAGTGCTGAAGGCTCTTCATACATGGATAGGCGACGAGAAGGGAGAGAGATATATGAGGAGAGGGGGGAACTACACCGTAAGGGACCTGGGCGTGCTCTCTTATCTCGTGAAGTTCACCAATGTGAAAAGATTGCTGAAAAAGGCACCGAAGAGCTATCAGGAAGCGTTCAACTTTGGCTCGGTACATATCGACGTTAAGGAAGGGGGAGCCGTGATAAAGATGAAAGGTGTAAAAGTGGACGAATATGCATGCCTGGCTTGGAGAGGGGTGTTCGAAGGGACATTAGATGCAACCGATACCGACGGATTGGTTGAAGCGTTTGAAGATGATACTAAAGAGGAAGACGATTGTTATTTCAAGATGCAGTGGGACTGATTTTAGAGATATGTTGTTCAGATGATTTATCTCCTAAATCTTTTAATATTATAACGCTGTTATATGTGTGAGGCGAGATAATGGAAGATAAGAAGATAAGAGGGGCAGTGCTTTCAGGATATTCCCAGGCTATCAAGAAGCACTGGGGTGAGGTAGGGATAGAGGAGTGGGCCGACTATCTCGGTATAGATGTAGATAGAATAAAGGATAAAAGATGGTATCCTGCAGATCTGCATGCAAAAACGCACGAGTGGATAGGAGAAAAAGCAGGACCGGAGTACGTTACTATAGCCGGGAAAGTCAGTATCGAGAAGATGGGGTTTTTATCCTACTTGGCGAGGTTCGTTTCTGTAGAAACCATGTTAAAGAAATCACCCAAAAGTTTCCAGGATGCGTACAACTTCGGTTCCATGAGTATCGATATGGACGATGAGAAGAAAGAAGCGCTGGTTAAAATCAAAGACGTGGTCATCGACGAGTACAGCTGTTACGGATGGAAGGGGGTTTTGATAGGAGGACTG
>JAHENW010000017.1 GCA_018610025.1 Thermoplasmatota archaeon | reverse complement strand
TGGTCTTCGTGATAGCTGGTATGGGTGGAGGGACCGGGACGGGAGCGGCCCCGGTCATAACAGAGATCGCTAGAAGAGAGGGAGCTATGGTGATAGAGATATCTACCATGCCGTTTTCTGTAGAAGGGAAGAAGCGTAGGAAGGTTGGAAAGCAGGGGATCATGCGGATAAGAGAATACGCTAATTCGACCATCGTTCTTGAAAATGATAAGCTGCTCGATGTGGTCCCGGATATGCCCATGGATCAGGCCTTCGGAGTCATGGATTCGTTGATAGCCGAGCTGGTCAAAAGTGTCACCGAGACCGTTACCTATCCTTCTCTCATAAATCTGGATTTCAATGACTTACGTACCGTCCTGGGATCCGGAGGCATCTCGACGTTGATGAGAGGAGAGGCCTCATCTGACAACCCGGAAAAGGCCATAGAAGAGGCGAGCAACAATCCGTTCCTGAGCAGGGACTATACCGGGGCCGACAAGGCATTGATCCACGTCACTGGCGGTCCCGATTTCTCCATAAGCAAGATGAACAAGGTCGTTGGGATGATGACATCTAGACTGGGAGACGATGCCAACGTCATCTTCGGGGCCAGGGTCGATCCCCATTGCGCCAACAAGATCAAGCTGATGTCGGTGGTGACCGGGCTGGGAAATGGGAAAAAGAGAAAGAAAACGGCTAAATCTCCAGCTGCAGAAAAGACCATCACCAGGATAAGTTGAGGGCGAAGAAGATGAAGGATGATATCTCATCGTGTCTGACCGAGGGAAACGGGGGTACATATATAGATATAGAGGTCTCTCCCGACTCATCCCAGACAGTTTTAGATGGATACAATCAGTGGAGAGATACGATCGAACTTTCCTTGAATGAAAGGGCTGAAGACGGGGAAGCGAACCGTGCATTGATCTCCTTTTTGTCCGATATTTTAAATACTGAAGAAAGTGATCTTACCATAGCTAAGGGGAAGAGGTCCAAACGGAAGAGGATGTTTGTAGGGGGGAAGAGTAAAGATTTTGTGATGGAAAGATTGAGTAGTTGGATGAAAGAATAGCCTGGTATAATGAGATTAGAGGAAAAACTCGAGGGTCTGAAGGAAGTATTGACCCAGATCCGAAAAGAGAACGAAGACAAACCGATACTGGTGGAGGGGAAGAAGGACGTCGAAGCCCTTCGAGATCTAGGCATGAAAGGGGAGATCATAGAGGTCAAGAGAGGCGACACTATATTCCATACCATCGAAGACCTCAGGGGGGAGTACGAGGAGGTGATAATCTTGACGGACTGGGATCGGAGTGGAGCCCGCTTGGACCACAAAATCAGGAAGGCGTGTGAAGCCAATGTCATCTCTTACAATAACCAGTACAGAAAGAAGATAATAATGTATGTGAAGAAAGAGGTGAAGGACGTCGAAGCCCTTCCAGCGTTCATAGAAAGGGCGGAAAGGATAGTCTCGAATCCTCATGAGGCTCGAAGAACGGATCGAGACAACAACAGATAGGAAAATATTAAATTATATACTTGTATTAAGGGGAAGATATACGATGAGCCGAATTAAAGTAATTAAGGACGTCTCAGATTTCGTGCCGATACTAGGAGCCGTCAGTACAGAAGTGAAGAAAGACGTATTCACCGATCTCGCCGACGAATGGAAGACGGAGGACGAGATAGAAGAGGAGTACGGTGAAGAGGGGAAAGAGGCCCTCCAATTATTCGAGAAGATGAAGTTGGTAGAGTCGAGGTGGCAGCACACCGAGACAGAGACGAAGAAGGCTTATCACACCTATTATTCATCTGTTCATATCGACGCCTCCGTGCCGGTGAAGGAGATAAGCGAGGTCCTTTACGTGGCCATGCTGGACGAAGATAAATTTGAAGATTATGAGGAGGAGATCCTCGAGCATGTAAGGGAAGGGGAAAATTTTGCAAAGGATATAAGCAACAGGATGAACTTACCTCAAACGACACTGAAAAGTATAGTTAAAAGGTCTCTTCATCTTGATTACAGAGGTAACCGCATCCATGAGATAAATAAGGACTGAAAAAATAATAAGGATAGGAGGAAACAATGGCATACGAAGGATCGAATTTATTTTCGAGATACTCGCCGGGTGCCTTCGCTCTAGTATCGGGAGCGGCGATGATAGGAATGATATTCTACATAATCTGGGTGATCCTTCCTACCTTGAGTTCTGACCCCTACGTCTTCCTCTTCTCCATGCTGTCTCTGATCTTCTGTGCTATCGCCCCTCCCCTTTATTACCTAGACCAGCTTTCGGACTACTCAGACATCATGGGGAAATTCACTTCTGGAGCTGCTCTGATGGTCTTCGGAGTCCTGTTGATCCAAGTGATAAACGTCTACTCTCTCTCACCCTCTAAACTATTCTACCCCATGCCTAGGATAATTATAACGGGTCTGCTGGCCCTCCTCACTTCGTTCATCTGGATCAGAGGTGTGATAGTCCCCTTGAGTGGTGAAGGATTCGAAGAGGAATTCGAGGAAGAGGAGACGGAAGAAGAAGTAGACGAATTCGAAGAGGATTTTGAAGGATCATCCGACGATAAATTCCCTGAAGAAAAGGACGAACCATGGATGTGAGTTCATGGTCTCTGTTTTGAGGCTAGGTCATCGCCCCGAAAGGGATGAACGGATGACGACCCATGTTGGTCTCACGGCCAGGGCCTTCGGTGCCGATACGTTCTATATTCCAGAGATGGATACCGGGATAAAAGAAACGCTGGAAGATGTCTCCCAACGGTTCGGAGGTGATCTTTGTGCATCTGAAGTGGAAGATTGGAAACGATTGGTCACTGAATGGAACGGCGACGTGATCCATCTCACCATGTATGGCCAGGACATCAATGAATTCTTCGAAGAGATGGGAGATGAAATAAAAGAACCTCTCATCATCGTCGGGGCGGAGAAGGTGCCCAGAGAGGTATACGAGAGGGCGGACCACAACGTATCAGTGGGAAACCAGCCACATTCCGAGGTCGCTGCTCTCGCCGTCTTCCTCGACCGGCTGAACGAAAGGGAGATACCGCCCTTCCCCGACGGAAAGATGAAGATAGTTCCTAGAAAGGAAGGCAAGAGCGTTATAGACCGATCCGAGATACCAGATCTTGATAAATGTTTGGAATTCATGTTCGAAAGGGATATGGATGAAGGGCTGATGAAGCACACCTTCTCCGTTCTAGATAGGACGGTGGAGTTGTATCTGGAACACGGAGGAGACCTGGAACTCCTCATGGCAGGAGCCCTCCTCCACGATATAGGAAGGACAGTGACGCATGAGGTTGAACACGGTATAGAAGGCAGCCGGTTAATAAGGGAGAAGGGGTGGAGTAAAGATTTAGCAAGGATGGTAGAAAGACATATCGGGGGAGGTATTACAAAAAAGGAGGCGGCCGAACAGGGACTGCCCGAGAGAGATATGGTTCCCGAAACTCTGGAGGAAAAGATCATCTGTCACGCCGACAATACCGCCGGGGGAGAGGAAAGGCTCAGGGATATGATCGAGAGGACGAAAGAGGCGGGATACAAAGAGAGTGCAGAGAGGATGAAAAAGCTAGCAGATGAATTCGAAGAAAATATATGTTATAAAAATAATCAATAGCCGGTGATTATATTGGATGAAAATCGCACACAACCCAGTTATCCTCCGCTACCCCCACAACTGAAGAAACACAGGTTCAAGATAAGGGAGAAGGTTTTGTCTATTGGGAACAAGTACTTCATCGAGGATTCAAGAGGAGAACTGGTCGGATTCTGTAAGCAGAAGGTCTTCAAGTTGAAAGAGGATATCCGTCTTTACACGGACAAGAACATGGATGAAGAGTTATTTAGGATCAAACAGGAGAATATACTCGACTTCAGCGGGACATTCCAGGTCATAGATTCGAAGACAAATCAGACCGTGGGATACCTGAAGAGAAGAGGGTTTAAATCCATGGTCAAGGACGAATGGATACTAATGGATCAGAACAAACAGGAGATAGGACGAGTGAAGGAAGATTCTACCATAAAGGCATTATTACGCCGGCATGTCATCAGTTTTTTGCCCTACAAGTACAAGATATTTTTGAACGGTACTAGGGT
>JAHENW010000016.1 GCA_018610025.1 Thermoplasmatota archaeon | reverse complement strand
ATCCCACCATGGAGGTGAAGCCAGGTTCGATGGGAAAGCCGACACCTGGTCATGATGTAGAGATAATAGACGACGAAGGTAATATCAGGGATGTCGATGAAGAGGGCCATATCGCCGTCAAGGTCAAGCCAGAGAGACCCCCAGGTATATTCAAAGAGTATTGGAAGGACGAAGAGAAGACCGAACAGGTGTTCTACAAGGAATGGTATTACACCGGAGACAAAGCGTACAAGGACGAGAACGGATACTTCTGGTTCGTTGGCAGAGCCGATGATGTCATCAAGGCCTCTGGTTACAGGATCGGTCCCTTCGAGGTCGAGAGCGCACTGCAGGAGCACGAGGCTGTTCAGGAACCAGCTGTCATCGGGGCTCCACATGAGATAAGAGGAAAGATCGTCAAGGCATATATCATACTGAACGACGAGTACGAACCTTCTGAGGAGTTAAAGAAGGATCTGCAGGACCACGTTAAAGAGGTGACCGCACCCTACAAGTACCCAAGGGAGATAGACTTCGTGGACGAATTACCCAAAACGATAAGCGGGAAGATCAGAAGAACGGAATTGAGAGACAGGGCGGAAGAGGAATATCTAGAGACCCACGACAGCCTTCCCTATTGATATCTACTGAGAAGTAGAGAGACGGACAAAAAACCCATTCCACCCTATTTCTCTTCTTACACTCACCCTTTATAACTCTCCCAGTGGACCAGCTCGTCAACGCTTTTCTTCGTCGTAGCTCCTCCCTCTTCATCAGGATATCCGATGGTCATACACACTTTTACCTCGTACCGGTCTGGAACGTCCAATTCTTCCTTCATCCGCTCATGGTCGAAGGAACCTATCCAGCAGGTGCCTAGGCCCTTTTCGACCGCGGCTAGAGATATATGATCTAGGGCGATAGCAAGGTCGACATCTGCCCATTTCTCATCGTGGATGATCCCGACGATCAGAGCCCCGGCATCCTCCACGAATCCCTGGTTGTGGCATATCGAAACCAATCTTTTCTTTTTCCTCGTGTCGGTGACCACCACCAATTCCCAGGGCTGAAGGTTCTTGGCGGAAGGCGCCTCTCTGGCCGAGTTGAGTATCTCCATGAGGTCATCTTCCTGTATATCACGGCCAGTATAATTCCTTATACTGCTGCGCTCGGTTATCGCCTGGATCACGTCCATATTATCAGAAAAGAAATAAGGGGAAGTGGATTTAAATCTTTGTTCCGGGTTCATTCCTCAATCATTCACCGGTATGAACTTGTACCCGTAGTAAATTATACCCTCTGGACTCTCTTCTCCGAGTCTTCTCAACTCCACGTCGACATCCATACCTATTTCCACGTCCTCGTAATCTACGTTCACCAGATTGCCGGTGACCCTGACGTCTTCCTCCATCTCGACTATGACCATTATGTACGGCTTCATCGGTTTCATCTCTGGAAGCGGTTCGTGTACTTGGGTATAGGTGATCACCTTTCCCCTACCGCTCAATTCCCGTTCTTCCATCTTCTCGTAGCTCTTCCTCCGACAGTGAGGACATACCTCTCTTGGTGGGAAGTAGATCCTGCCGCATTTACCGCACTCGACGCCAACGCCCTTGTATCTCTGTCTTATCTCTCTCCAGTATCTCGGCATCGTCATTCTGACCACCTCTCGAAGATGTGGACAACGGCACTCGCTCCGGTCCCACCTATGTTGTGGGTGAGTCCGTATCTGGCATCTTCGACCTGTCTCTCTCCGGCATCCTTTCTCAACTGCTGCACGGCCTCGATGGCCTGATTGATGCCCGTTGCGCCGACTGGCTGACCCTTCGCCTTGCAGCCACCGGAGGTGTTCACGGATATCTCTGAATTCAGTTCGGTATCACCCCGCTCAGTGGCGGGACCGCCGTCTCCTTTATCGAAGAAACCCAGGTCCTCGATGGCCATTATCTCGCTTATAGTGTAGTTGTCATGTACCTCCGCAAAATCCATGTCTTCCGGTTTTAGTTCAGCTCTATCGAAGGCTTTCTCGGCGGCCATCTTCGTCGCCTTCATGGCCCCGATGTTCCTTCTATCGTGAACGGCCATATGATCGCTGCCGTGTCCCACTCCAGCGAGTTTTACGGGATCACCCCTGTAACTGTCCACCATCTCCGCGGGACAGAGAACCACAGCGGCGGCACCATCTGAAAGCGGCGCACAGTCGAACATGCCCAGCGGTTCGGAGACCATGGGTGCGTTCACGACCATCTTTTTGGGCATCTCTCTCGGATATTGAGCGTTGGGATTCTTGGCAGCATTGGCATGGTTTTTCACCGCCACCTGGGCAAGTTGCTCCTTAGTAGTGCCGTACTCTTCCATATGATACCTGGCCATCATGGCGTAAAGTGAATCGAAGGTGGCACCGAAGACGGTCTCCCATTCCTGGTCGGCGGTAGATGAGAGTATCTCCTTGGCCTGATCGTCCTCTACATCGGTCATCTTCTCCGCTCCACCCACGACCACGATATCGTCCATACCGGATGCAACGGATATATATCCCTCGGCCAGCGCCATACCCCCGGAGGCTCCTCCGGATTCGACCCTGACGGAGGGGACGTCGTCGAGACCCGCATAATCGGCTATGAGGGGAGCCACGTGTTCCTGATTGATGAGCTTACCAGCCGACATGTTCCCCACATAGAGCATATCGACCTCGTCACCGGACACGCCGGCATCCCTGATAGCTTTGAGTCCTGCTTTTATACCTAGTTCTCTCAGTGACTGGTCCCATAGTTCACCTATCTGGGTCTCTCCTATACCTATCACGGCTACGTCTCTCATCTTACCACTCTCCCTTTTCGATCTTCTCTCTGAATTTTGCATAGACTGAATAGCTCAGGAACTCCTCTTCGGATATCACATCTTCTATGCTGGGAACGTCATCTTTCTTCGCGTCCTCTATTTTGTCTGTAACCGTTATATCGAAGCTGTCGCTTCCCGCTCCGGAGCCGTAGGCCGTGACCAGTATATCGTCACCCGGCTCTGATACGTCCAGGGTCGCAGCCAATCCCAGTGGAACGGCGCCCGAGTAAGTGTTCCCTATTTTCGGACACAAGAGACCGGGTCCGATCTGTTCCTTTTCGAAACCCATCTTCTTCGCCGCCTTGACAGGAAATTTACCGTTGGGTTGATGGAAGACGGCGTGATCGTAATCCTCCGGCTCCTTGCCGAGTTCGTCCATCAAGTTCTGAGAACAGTTCATGACATGTTTGAAGTAAGCGGGCTTACCGGTGAATCGCCCTCCGTGCGAAGGGTACTTCTGGCCTTCTCTCCTCCAGAAATCCGGAGTGT
>JAHENW010000015.1 GCA_018610025.1 Thermoplasmatota archaeon | reverse complement strand
TTGCTGAATTTTCCTGTAGAGAGAACCAACCCCCGGCCGCCCTTCTACGCGTGGAGTGTGGTCCTGGGAGGTTATCTGCTTTCTCCCTTCGTAGACAGCCTGAGTCAGGCCATCTCTTACGTCTTCATCCTATCCACTGCCATATGGGGCGCTCTCACCATATTCCCGGTATACCTCATCGGCAGAGACACATTCGGGAAGAAGGCAGGGATGACGGCCGCTTTCTTACTGGCCATAAGTGCTGGCCACCTCCAGAGAAGTCCCCTGACAAACGGGGACCATGACGCATTATACCTCTTCTTCGCGGTCACGGCCTTCTACTTCTTCATGAAATCTCTAGAAGGTATGCCAGAAGAGAAGAAATGGGTCTCCGATTGGTTCGATAAGGCCGAGATCAAGAAGGGACTCTCGGAGTTCATATCTAACAATAAAAAGCAGTTATTGTATGCCGGGATGTCCGGCATGGCCATAGCTACCGTTGCACTGACCTGGAAGGGATATGCCTACGTAATAGTCATCATCCTTGCATACTTCATCGTCCAGTTGTTCCTCGATAAACTCAGAGAAAGGGATTCTTTGGGTGTCACGGCGGCGGTGACCATCTCTGTCGGTCTAGCACTATTGGTCGCTGCTCCATTTTATGTTGTTGCAGACGTTGGACAGGCTTTACCTTTCGCAGTGAGGAGTTGGTATGATGTGCCCCTTCTCCTGTTCCTAGGGGCCTTCGGTATAGGGGTCTTCTTCACCGTTACTAGAGACCTACCCTGGCTCTTGATATTCTCCATCATTGGGGCGGCGATTTTGATCTTCGTGCTGCTTGGAGTTTACGTGGCCCCGGGCATCATGAAGGTACTGACCAGTGGTGCCGGATACTTCACCCGAACCAAGGCCATCACGACCATAGCGGAGGCACAGGCACCTCAATTCAGTAAATTGATCCTGTCCTTTGGAATGGCTTCGTTCTTCCTATCGATCCTGGGCATAGCTCTGGCCGTCTGGCGACTGAAAGGAAAATGGACGACGAACTTCATCTTTATAATTCTGTGGACCGCTCTCGCCATCTACATGGCAATGTCCGCGGCCCGTTTCATCTTCAACTCCTCGCCGGCCTTCGCTTTGACCGCCGGCTGGATCCTAGCGCTGGTGGCAGACAAGACTGACTTTGCCGAGATAGCGAGAAGATTTCGGGGATATAGAGGAGATATATTCAGAGGAATCTACGAAGGTGTAAAGGTCAAGCACATCCTGACTACACTGTTCGTGGTCTTCCTGATAATGACGCCCAATGCCCTGTATGCTTTCGATGCTGGTATCCCAATGGGTGAAAAGAGCCAGTACAATGATCAGATCCATCAGAGCCTACCAGAAGCCCTTCAGGGTAAGGGATATAACGAAACCCAAGGCGGTAACTATTACCTCGGGGCATTCGGGTACAATCTGGACGAGCCCACCAATTACTGGCCCGCGGCATGGGACTGGTTCAAAAAGGAGGATGCCGATAAGCCGCCTGAAGAAAGACCGGGGTTCCTCAGCTGGTGGGACTACGGTTTCGAGTGTGCCCGAGAAGGCGATCATCCTACAGTGGCAGACAACTTCCTTTCCGGTCACCGCCTAGCGGGTAACGTATTGATGGCACAGAACGAGTCTGAGATCTTGGCCCTCTTGATAACCCGCAGTCTTAAGGTTCCATACAACGAAGACGTTGGGTTCGAAGGCGAGACCAGGGAGACACTGGTCGAACATCTTGGAGAGGAGAAGACCGAGAGATTGGAGGAATACTTCCAGAAGATCAAGGAAAACCCAGATAAATACGATAAGATCGTCCGATCGGACCCTAAAAGGTATCATCCTAGGGCTGAAGACCTCCACTGGAAGAATATCAAGTACGCTCTCTGCATGGGCCTTCTCTCCTATGAGAAGGTATCCACATTACATCTACTCTACAAAGACATCACCGACCAGATAGATAAAAGGATAGAGTATCTGGCCGTCGATTCGAGGTTGTTCCCCATATCTGGCAGGAACACGGGTATCTTCTACGCACCGGCCAAACTCTCGGGACACCGTATATCCAGCCAGCAATGGACCCGGACACCTCCAGATTTTTACGACATAAAGCTGCAGGACGCGCAGGGGAATACGTATGACAGCCCCGAAGACGTGCCACAGAACGTTCAGGTCCAGGACTATAAGATAGATTATAAACCCATGTTCTACAATTCTACACTGTACAAGATATTCGTCGGATACTCTCTCAACGAGGTCGGAGAATCCACTGGTATCCCTGGCCTGGATTCAAGAAAGCAGCAGCCCCGACCCGGGTGGAACATGAGCCACTTCAAGATGGCCTATAGGACCGCATATTACAACCCTTACCCCAGGCCGGAGTACCAGAACCATACGGAAGCCTGGAGGGCAATCTCCGTGGAGCAGGCTAGGGAGTACCAGAAAGCTCAGGAAGGCACCGTCGACATGAGTGCCCAGGGCTACATGAGACAGGGTGTGGTCTTCCTTGAGTACTATCACGGAGCTATAGTTGAAGGCAAAGTCACCACAGAGGATGGTAGACCAATAAGCAATGCGAAGATCACCGTATTGGACGGGAAAGGGACCACCCATGATTCCACCAGGACCGATGAAAACGGGAGTTATCGGGTAATCGCACCGTCAGGAAATACATTGATATTGGCCTCCAACGGCGGGAGTCCCAACAAGCTCATCAATTCTGAGAACATCCGATTGAAATCTCTCCAGATGAATATCAGTGAAGACCAGGCCATGAGGAAGAATATTGACAAGGATGGTGACGGTAGACCGGATTACCTCATCCAGAGAGATATGGAGATCGAGACCGGTAACCTAACTGCCAACGTCTACCTGGACGAGGACAATAACGACGAGTATTCACCTAAAAATGATTCTCTGGCATCCGGTGACATCAAGGCGGAGAACGTACAGACCGGAGAGATGATGGAGGCTGAAGATACGAACGGTTCGTACCAATTCACAGGTGTCACGCCGGGAAAATACACGATCTCCACCGATGTAACTGGAACCTCTCCTGCTGAGGGCGTTACGGTCAAACCGGGAAAGAACATAACCCAAAGCATAAAGGTGAGCGATGCGTCGATAAACGGCTCTGTGAAGATCAGCAAAGAATTGGAAGAAGGGGCTGAAGTCGTATTGGAAAAAGAGGATGGTTCCGTAGTGAGGAGGCAGATCTTCAACGTCTCCCAGAACTACAGCTTCTCACACCTTATACCGGGAAGGTATTCTATGAAGATAGAGAACGACGGGTATGCATTAGAAAAGGGTGGAGGCGAATTCGTTCTGCGGGAGGAAGAGCTGGTCGAATACAATATAAGCGTCAAAAAGGCGGATTGGATAACGGGCCAGGCGCTCCTATCCGGTGACGAAATCCCGAACCAGAAGTTGTCCTTTACAGGGGTGCATGGCTCTCCGTACAACAACTCCTTCGTAACAGACGGAGATGGAAAATTCAGTGCTAAACTACCCAATGGTATCTACCGGGTCTACGGTATGCACTCTGCCCAGGGTGAAAACTATGTCGATATAGGTATACTCTCGGTACCTGAAGAGAAAGAATACACCGCAGACTTCAAGAAAGGATTCAAGGTAAATGGCGAGATATCTTATGCCGGAGAGGGGGCAGAGAACTTGAAGCTCTTTTTCGACGGTGATGGAGGATCCGCTAGAGCCGTCACCAATACTGAGGGTAACTTCTCTTTATATCTTCCAAGAGGGGGGTACAACATCTATGGACGAGGGATAGCGGGGGCTCAGAACATCATGGTCTGGGAGGATATCTCTGTGGACCGCGACTTGAACCTCGATCTTGATGCTATACCCGGCCTAAAAGTAACTGGGATAACGTATAGAGACCTCAACCACAACGGCGAGATAGAGCCAGGTGAAGGAACCCGCACGACTTTGAATATAGCCTCAGGGAACAAGGAGATGTCTCTCTTTACCAAAGATGATGGCAATTATTCCATGGTCATACCATCAAAGCGAACCGATATCGAGGTTGAGAAAGAGGGTTTCAAGACCAAACAGACATTCTTCGATCCCAACAGGACCTTTGAACCATATATCCCCGTGAGGGCAAAGAATGTCACCGTCCAGGGAGAACTCAACTATGAGAACAACACTCTCAGCACTTTACCTGTCCAGTTCGAACGTAGAGGACGGGGAGCAATGGACAAAGAGCTCACGGTAGAAGGCACCAGCTTCAAGACCGATTTAAGACCTGGGAGATATAGGGTCAAGGCCGACTATAAGACCCCGGGAGAAGATGAGAAATATTCCTTCTCCGAAAATATCGAAGTGCCCGTGGGAGCCGAATCGGTCGACCTTTCCATCCCCGTGAAATATGGAGTCAGGGTGAACGGTTCTCTCGAGGACAGCTCTGGCGAGAAAGTCAGTGCCGAAATCTCCTTCCAGGGCCCGGAGCAGGTCAATATAAGCGCCGATGGAGAATACGAGGTATACCTGCGACCAGGGAAGTACAGGGTCAGGGCCAAAAATGTCGGTGAAGGACTTGCCGTGTTCGGAGTCGTCAGTGTCTATTCCCCCACCACCAATAATATCACATTACAAAACTCCATAACGCTGGAACTGGACGTAGAAGCCGACGGGAAGACCCCGAAGACGCCTCTTACGGTTAACATAGAAGAAACGTCGAGCGGTTTCAGTTGGAAAGGCCAGACGAACTCCCAGGGGATAGTTGAATTCACCGTAGCTGAGGGAAAATACAAGGCATTGATAGATCAAAAAGTCATGGAACCGGTGGAGGCTGAAGGTATCCAAGATACCAAGGAGTTCCATTATCATGGTTCTGGAACCTATATTCTCCAGAACTCGACTACTACAAGGTTACTGATATCTAGGGAGAGGGTGAAACCCACCCTCCAAGGACAAGTTACCATCCACGATAAGGCGATAAAAGGGGTGGAACTGAGATTCATAGCATCGAGCCCCTTCGCCATAGACACGCAGGTGACCACCGGAAGCGGTGGAAGTTACAGCCTAGAGCTGGCTGAAGGTGTTTACACCATCTATGCCAAGACCACCTACAATGGGGTCATGTATGCGACTTTCCAGGAGTTCGCAATGGGAGAGGAGAACGGCACCTACAATATGTCCCTCAGCAGAGCGGCGCAGTTGAGCGGAAAGGTGGTGAGAGAAGACAAGAGAGTCCAGACCGACGTGAAGATAAGCAAACCGGGGAGCCTTGCCCAACGAAGTATCGAAACGGATGAAGACGGCAGTTTCCAGCTGTATCTTCCCAAGAGAGAATACAAGGTGGAGGCGAAAACAGAGGTGAAAAAGGACTACGGGTACACAACCTACAGGGCCAGCGAAGTGATAACCCTAGATTATGATGATAAGATCAAACTCTCACTGAAGAAGGTAAAGGAATACGGGATAAGTATAGATAAAGTGCCCTCACGGCAGGCAAAACAGGGAGAAAAACTGACCTATTATATAGGAATAACGAACACCGGAAACACGAGGGATGAGTACAAGTTATCTGCCAAAAGGGCGGTTTGGGATCTCAATTTTTCCACTCTAAAGGTTAGATTGAACCCCGATCAGACCAGAGAAATCAAAGTGACTGTGAAAGTAAAGAACGATTCTAGTGTGAATCACCCGCCAATAAACTTCAAGGTCGAATCACTCAATTCGACAAAGGTCCAGGAGAGGACATTAGATATAGAGGTAGAACAGGTGTACGGGGTAGTGATAGATTCAGATGTGAAGGAGAAAGCATTTGAAGGAGGAACGCTGACTTATACGATCTCCGTTAAAAATACTGGAAACGGAAGAGATTCCTTCAATATGTATGTCCTCAACCGTCAGCAGTTGCGGTCTAAGGGCTGGAACGTATCTATAGAAAACGTGACCGGTGGGGTAAAGGAACAGGACGAGGAGACCGTAAAGTTGAAGATGCGTGCGATAAGCAAAAATCCCAATCCTAACGTTAAGATCAAGGTTAAGGCCGTTTCGAAGTTGAACGAAGCAACAACCGATGTATCTACGGTCTCTATCGAACTGCCGACCATGAGTTTCGAGAGCGCCAATTTTACAGTGAGTGGAGATAAGATAGCCCTGGAGAAGGATAGACTCGAGTTGAAGACATGGCACTGGGTAGCCATCGTCATCACGGCCTCGATAGCCGCCGTGTACGTGCTGAGAAAGAAGAGGTGGATATGAATGGGGGATGGAAAAAGATACATGGGTGTGTTCCTACTCTCCCTATTGATGTTCTCTGTAGTGGGTATGAGCCCCCTACAAGGGGCTACAGGCCATGGTGTCAATATAATAATAGACGGGCCTACTGACGTCTTCGTCAACGAGACCCAGGAATACGAGGTCAAGGTCGGAGGTACGTTTGCGAATAACGCTGACAATTGGACCCTCACATCCTCAGTAGACGGGCCTGGAGTGGTTAGGCCAAAGGAGCAGAGATCGACTGAAAGCCAGACCTTCAGTATCAACCTCACGGTGACAGAGGAAAACGAGGTCACGCTCATCCTCAATGCCACCGCTGGAGGCGATAACCAAACCAGAAGGACCTCCACTGAGCTCAAAGTGAAAGGGTTGAAACCGGTCACGTCCACTCTATCCTTCAAGAATCCCACTGATTTGACCCTTACGGACGTTGAACTGGGGATCTTCATAGATGGTAAATTGGAAAGGACCGTGCAGGTAAGCCCCATAGAACCCCGTTCCACTCGGAACATGAAGGTGAACTGGTCAAAAGAAGGACTAGATCCCGGTGAACATAAGATGGAGGTCTGGGTGGACTATGGGTACACGGAGGGCGATAGGTTCGTCAAGAACGAGAAGATATACACAGTCCGATTCTATATCGAAGGAGAGAGCACATTGGAGAAATACGGTTGGGCCATAGGGATCGGTGTCGTGGCGGCAGGACTTGGGATCTTCTATTATCTCAGAAGAAGGAAGAAGAGAAGAAGACCCTGGTAGTCTCACTGCCCTCTTATTCCGAAAGGAACCGATAATCTTTTTATCTTTTGCTCAATGGTAGAAACATGAAGGTAGCCGTAGTAGTGGGCACCAGGCCAGAGATAATAAAGATGAGCCCGATCATCAGGGAGCTGGAGGACAGGGAGATGGACTACGAAATAATCCATACAGGACAGCACTACGACCCAGAGGTATCAGATGTGTTCTTCGAAGAACTGGAGCTCCCCAAGGCGGACAGATTTCTAGAGGTGGGCAGCGGGTCCCAGGGAGAACAGACGGGTAACGCTCTAATCAAACTCGAAGACTCATTCGAGAAAGATGAAGTGGATGCAGTACTGGTGGAAGGGGATACGAATACGGTCCTGGCAGGTGCACTGGCCGGTATAAAGATGGGGCTTGAGGTGGGACACGTAGAGGCCGGACTGCGCAGCTATGATTACCGCATGCC
>JAHENW010000014.1 GCA_018610025.1 Thermoplasmatota archaeon | reverse complement strand
GATGTGCAGTTATAATCTTCCTTCATTAGTATCGAGCGTAAGCAGACAGAAAAGCATATTTAAGATTGTCGGAAAGTTGAGCGGTTTTTCGAAATCCTTATATAGTTACCATTACTGCCAAAATTTGTTATGACGGTAGGAGCCATCGACCACCGCCGGAGGTATGTAAAAAAAGTACCTGATATCATCCAGCGGTTCATGATGGGTATTTTGAAATATATGGAGGCATCAAAATGAAGGCAGCCAAGGCCTTTGTCTCGACATTCTTTTTAGCTATGTTCGTTTATCTGTTTCTAACCCTGGCTTCGGGTAAATCTATAATCGAAGGGACCATCCTATGGAGTATGGAGGAAATCATATTGGGAGCTGCGGTATCGCTCTTGGTGGCCTCGGTCACCAGCCACGTGCTCTGCAGGAGTGACGACTACAGGATGGCCAATCCACTACGCTGGATAATAATGCTAATCTATTCGATACCTCTCTTCTACGAGATGGTCAAGGCGAACTTCGATGTGGCTTACAGGGTCATCACCGGCAGGATAGAGCCGGGGATAGTCAAAATAGAACCCGATCTTAAGACCGATTTGGGTATCACGTTTTTAGCGAACTCAATAACCCTCACACCCGGGACGCTCACCGTGGACGTTGATGACGAGGAGAGCGAACTGTACATCCACTGGATAAAGGTGAGGGAAAAGCCCACGGAGAGTATAGCTGGAAGATTCGTCAGATGGATAAGGAGGTTCGCAGAATGAATTTCTCTAATCCATTGTTCATAGCCGTGGTGGTATTTGCCATCTATATACTGATTTCTGCCCTCCGATTGTTCCTTGGGCCCACTGCACCTGATAGAACGGTGGCTCTGGACACCATCAATACGCTGGTAGTCGCAAGTATGGTCGCCTTAGGTGCGGCCATGTGGGAGGTGCTGTTCATCGACATAGCCATCGTCTACGCTATCCTATCATTTGTGACCACCCTTTTCATAGCCAAATACCTCGAGGGGGTGGAAGCTTCATGAACATCGTATTGATCATCATATCGATACTCCTGGCAATATCACTGGTCTTCAACGGGTTGGGCACTATAGGACTGCACCGATTCCCGGACGTATACACACGATTACACGCCGCGACGAAATGTACCACCTTCGGTACCATCTTCCTGACCTTCACAGTCATAGTGTACAGCGGTACGAGATACTACTGGACGGGTCAGAGCAAATTCCTAATGCTGGCTCTTCACACCATAGTGGCCCTCATAGCACTTCTGCTGACTAACCCTACCGGTGCCCACGCCATTGCTAGGGCAGCCCACAAGATGGGATACGGCCCCAAGCAGGCGGTCAGGGACGATCTGGAAGGTGAAGATTTGAAAGAGAAAGAGGAGAAAGAAGAAGAGAAAGAGAAGAAAGACAAACCGGTGATGATGAAGAAAGCTTCTAAAGCAGAGGGGGCGAAATAACATGTTCTGGATATATCAGATCCTACACCTGCTGGTTCTCTTATCACTGATAGTAACTGCGCTGGCCGTGGTAAGGTTCAAGGACTTGATATCCGCCGCTATCTCCTTGGGCGCATCTAGTCTGTTGTTATCACTCGAATTCTACCTCCTTAGAGCTCCCGATGTAGCCATCGCAGAGGCGGCTGTTGGAGCGGCCTTGACCACCGCCATCTACATCTTCGCTATCAAATCTACAGAGAGAGAGGAGGGATACAAATGAGAAAGTCCATAGCGATTCTGGCCTGGGTAGTACTGGTAGCCTTCCTGATAGTTGCTGCTGTGCAGATGAGGGACTTCGGTGAGCCGAAATACGATGACATGGATCAGCACTTCCTGGACAACAGTCAGATCGATGATGAGACGAACAACGTAGTGGCAGCGGTCCTCTTCGATTACAGGGGTATAGATACCCTGGGCGAGGCCACAATACTCTTCTCTGCGGTATCTGGAGTGATCGCAGTCTTACGTAAGATGAGGAAGGTTAAAAGAGGGGTGGAGAGCGGATGATTAAGGACTGCATCCCTTCAACCTCATCCATAACGGAGGTGACCTTCGGATGAACTGGAAGATGTCCAGGGTGGTGACCACGATCGCAGACGTTCTGGTGGCCCCCATCGCCATATTCGGTATCTATCTTATACTACACGGTCATCTGACACCTGGAGGAGGTTTCCAGGGCGGTGCCGTTGTCGCGTCATCCACTGCTCTGCTCATAATCGCACACGGCGCCTTTGGAGAACATAAAAAAGACCTGTCGTCACTCGAATCCACTGGTCTCACACTCTTCATCCTGCTGGCCCTATTTGGCCTGGGTTATACCATGTTCTACAACTATCTAGCCGGTACAGGAACGCTCTTCGGAGCCGAGGTGCCAAGCGGCATCAATCCAGGATACATCAATACCGGTGGTACTGTCACGCTCATGAACATAGCCGTCGGTATGGAGGTCATCGCGGCCCTGAGCTTGATACTATGGATGATGGCCAAGAGGAGCGGCTCCATGGATCTAGAAACCTCTCGATCGGAGGTGGAAGAATGACTGAGTTGATCACCGTGGTCAATATACCATATTTGGCCGTGGCAGTACTGTTGGCCATAGGCCTGTACACCGTACTCTTCAAGAAGAACCTGATAAAACTGGTCATGGGTATAACCCTCATGCAGAACGGGGCCAACCTCTTTTTGATCACCCTGGCATACAGGGAAGGAGGGGTGGCGCCGATATTTACCAGTGCTCCCGATGACTACATGGTCATGCCAACGGCGCACGCCCTGACACTGACAAGCATCGTTATCGGTGTGGCAACCACCGCACTCATGCTCTCGTTCATCATGATGATATACAAACATTACGGCAGTATAAATTCTGAAGATGTAAGGAGGTGCAGAGAATGAATCTGGCCCTCCATTCACCAGTGTTCATCCTGGCCCTACCACTACTTTTCGCCTTCCTGACACCCCTTGCCAATAAGATATCAGAATCACTCAGACATGTCGTCTTCCTAACCGGCCTTTTACTTACCGCACTGTTCGTCGGCGTCATGTCGTACCAGGTCATGACTACGGGTAACTGGTTCTACGTCTTTGGGGCGGAGAATCCAAACCCTGAGAACCTCTATTCCTTCTTCCGCATCACTTTCATAGCCGATCAGTATGCGGTTTTGGCCACCTTGACGATAATAATCACCGCCGTGGCCGCGGGTATCTACTCCTTCGGCTTCATGAAGGGCCACTCGGGACTTGGCAAGTATTACACTCTGTTCTTACTCACACTCGGCGGTGTCAACGGGATGGTGCTAACCGGCGACCTCTTCAACCTGTTCGTT
>JAHENW010000013.1 GCA_018610025.1 Thermoplasmatota archaeon | reverse complement strand
TAGTGCCGTGGGATAAGGAATCTATGATTCCTTAAGAACCACGGGGCTAATGTGCTCCGTGCAAATCAATCGTATATATATTGACTCAACTGACACCTACATCGCCGTTGGAAGTACACACAACTATAATAGTCTTTACGGTATGAAGGTTAGGATCAGAACAGTCCCCAGGAGTTGGATCATCAGGTACATCGGCGCTGCGTAGGGAACTATGTGATAAACGGATTCGATCACGGCGTCCATGTAATCCGTTGTTATAGGACCCATGACCTCGAATTCACTAACTTCTCCTTTCTTAACCCCAACCTCAACAGGTTCCATATCTTTCAAGGCCGCCTTGACGGTTTCCCGCGCATCCTTAACGATCCTTTCCTTATCCATATTCAGGCCGACCGGATTATAGCTCTCTACGAATGTGTTAACCGAATGATTGTCGGTGGTCATCACTTCAGATGAGTCGACCAGGTCATCTACTCCTTCCTGGATGGCCTCCCGGAGCCCCTTCACCATATTGTTTCCATCGATCAATAGGAAGGCGTTCTTTTCCCCGTTAACCTCAAACACGGCCGTCCGGATACCATCGGAAGATATCCCCTTCTTCTCGACGTATCCATCCACAACTGCAACCCCCATCTTTATCTCACCAGTCTCCTTCTCTTTCATTTTTCCAAGGACACTTTCCAGATCCTTCAGTATCCACTGGGCGCGGTCGGAGGGATAAAAGACCTCGCTGCAGCCTTTCTTTCCGCAGTTATGGGCATCCACCACGCCGAGCTTAGATACGCCATGACCCTCCGCCACACCTGACATGATCTTCCCCATAGATGGGTCTATATCTTCCGTAGGTAGAGGTGAGAAAGACACGGGAGTGAAGAGAGCATCGCCAAGCCGCTGAGCCCCTACGGTGGGTTTTTCTTCGGTCGAGATAAACGATGTTCCCTTTCCGTAATATTCGATATCTCTGAGCTCCTTGCTCATATCTTCAGCTAACGACCTGCATTCCTCTTCACTCAATGGATTCAATTTGTGCGTCGCAGTTCCATGGAATGTAAAGACCGTACCGTGATCTCTAAGTTTATCGCTTATACTCTTTACCAACTTTCCTCCCCCGACACCTTTCATAGGACCAGGATGAACATCGGGGATAACGAACAGGGCCTTCTTTTCTGATCCCGTTTTGAAGGAGAATAATGTATAGCTCACATCGGCATTAAACGAGTATCGCTTGAACAGTTCCTTCAGTTCCTCCCTACCTTCCCCATTGTCCTTTAGCAATTGAAGGGATATCCTGAGGAGGTCTCTAGCAGTGGTGTCGAAGTTCTCCTTGAACGGTTTATCAACCGCCATGAAAAAGAGTTCGATGACCACGATAGCGAGGATCGTAAGTAGAGCGAATATCATTACTAAATTTAAATCGAAGGGACTGAGCATATAGATAAATGGTAGTGAAAGTAGGGTCTGAAATGTGGCATGAGGGATGGCCTTCATCCCCCTGGGTACGAAGGTTGCTTTGAATATAAGATATCTTACAGAAACAGGAATGGTAAGAGCGACCACCATTGTTCTGGCGAAGTTTTTGTTTACTAGAAAGTGAATCAGAGCGATCGCAGCTGAAAATGAAAGGGAAACCAGTGCGATGAAGAACGACTGGTTATAGTTGAGGCCCTCTTTGTATGAAGGAAAGTATGGAAGAAGCAGAGCGGCTGCGATGGTGGGTATCACGAAAACGAGTATTGACAGCTCTAAGAACTGGTTGATGGAGGAGAAGTATAGTAAAGAGATGAGAAATGATACCAGCAGTATAAAGGGTATCTGGTACTTGAAATCCGGACAGGCAAAGAAGTTGAGCTTGTAATTACGTTTATACGACTGTACATCCTCTTCCTGCAGCTCGTTCATTTTCTAATCGCCGAAATTAGACCTTCCATCTTTTCCTTCAGCTCAGCACTCTCCTCTAGAACCGTTCCTGTAACAAGGACGTCGGCACCAGCTTCGACGAGCTCTCTTGCCTGCTCTTCCTCACGTATACCCCCGCCAACTATCAGTGGTATATTTAACTCACTTTTAACCGCTTTTATCATCTCTGGAGGTACTGGAGACGGAGCACCCGAACCAGCTTCGAGGTATAGAAGATTCATACCGAAGTACTGCGCCGCAAGACCGTAATTAACCGCCATCTCCGGCTGGTCTCTAGGTATCACTCTAGCTTCCCCCACCTCCCCAACGGTCATCCCAGGCTCCACTATAAGGTAGGCCATGGAGAGTGGTTCGATGCGCGCCTTCTTGATGTAAGGGGCGCCCTTGACCTGTTCACCCACCACTTTCTTCAAATCGGTGGAGTTGAGCATGCTCATAAAATATATAGCGTCCACGTATTGAGATATGGCACCGGCTGAAACGGGGAACAGTATGACCGGGAGATCGGTCTTATCTTTTATCGCCTTAACTGTAGAGTCCAGTTCCTCCTTGACTATTCCCGTGGAACCCCCTACCATGATGGCATGGCTGCCGCTTTCTTCGATGATCTTCGCCATCCTACCCGCTACCTCTGGCGGCTGTTCGTCGGGATCTATCAGGCTCATGTGTATGGGGCCATCCTTGATATTTTTCAATATATAATCCATCACTTTCATGAGATGCCTCCATGATGTAATTATCATCAATACAACGGTTAGTGTGATAAATAGGACCCATATAAATATATCTTTTCTCTTTTTTACCAAGAGACCAACGTAATATTTTAATAGGAAACCATATTAGCACTTAACAGATTCCTTTTTCTTGCCCTGGTAGTGTAGTGGCCCATCATGTGGCCCTGTCGAGGCTGCGACCCGGGTTCAAATCCCGGCCGGGGCGTTCTCTTTTGATAAGGGAGTTGGTTCATGAGCAAAACTTGATTTTGTGAGTAGTTTGAATAGTGAGCAGAGCGAACTATTGAAACGTGAATCCCGCCCGGGGCGCTTTTTAGATATTTTAAAGTGTAAAAAAAGGGGACAATTATTTAAAGATAGATAGTAATATAGTATCTGTATGAATAAAGAAGAGGATCAAGAGGAGGAGAAGAAAAAGAACCTCGGGGGAAAAAGATACGGGAGATGCCCGGAATGCGGAGAATCCTATCTCGTGATATACAGTGACTTCTCGGCCGGGTGCAAGAAGTGCAAGTTCGCGGTCCAAGATATACGAGAGGTTCAGTTGCCTAGATTGAGAAAGTGATCCGGCTCGAGTCTTCAAAATCATTAAAAAAGATCTGTTTTGGTCCTGGGGTGGCACTGCTTAGGTTATAGATGATATTAGGAGACTGAGTCTTCAGATGATTTTTTCCGCCTGTAGATGGCGGTGCCGATGAGTAACAGTGAGCCAATCACTAGAGAGCCCACGGTTATCACCAACGGTTTATTTATACTGATGGTAAAATTGGCCCGGTGTGAATACCACCTGACCTGATACTCTCCAGTTGGAACCTGCTCACCTGCTTC
>JAHENW010000012.1 GCA_018610025.1 Thermoplasmatota archaeon | reverse complement strand
GAGACCTGAACGCCGGCGATTACGGCGATAGGAGGGAAGAACTGCACGAAAAGTGGAGAGGCAAATTCTATCGAAGGACGGAGATGTGGAACACGGAGAAACACATCCATGAGCCGCTTGACGAAATACATTACGCTGACGGGAAGAGTTTTGAAGAAGGGAAAACGAAGGTGAGATTCACTGAACCGATCTTCCACGGCATCGAGTATTCGAAGACCGGCTGGGTTATAGCGGTCATCTTGGAATATGAGGAAGAAAAATTTTTTTACACCTCGGACATCCAGGGTCCTACGGTGGAGGACTACGCCCAGTGGATAGTGAACGAGGGGCCCGATTTCCTGATAATGGACGGTCCCGCCACTTACCTGCTGGGATACATGCTGAACAGTTTCAACCTACAGCGCTCCATCGACAACGCCGCTGAGATCGTCAAAGAAACGGATTTTGAGACCATGCTCTACGACCATCATATCGCTCGGGAAAAGGGCTTCAGAGAAAAGACTGAGAAGATATGGGATGCCGTTGATGAGAGCGGTAAAGAAGTGCTCACCTACCGTGAATATCTGGAAGGCAAACCGCCGCTGGTCGAAGAAATTTAAGGAAGCAGTCTCTATCATCCTAAAAGATATAATGTAGAAGAGTTATCAAGTGACGATGAAGTACATCCTGGATACCTCGGCTGTATTATCGGGTAAAGACATCCCCCTCACTGAAGACCTCTTCATACCTTCCGGGGTCTTGGATGAGATAAAGAGAGAGGACCGATGGTCTAGGAAGCTGGAGAATATGCGCTCCGGGGGTCTCCAGGTGATAGAACCTCCAGCTGCTCAGATAGAGCGGGTGAAGAAAAGGGCCAAGAAGACCGGCGATGATATCAGGTTGTCCGATGTAGATGTACAGGTAGTGGCTCTCGCCCTGCATCTTGAAGGTACCATAATCACCGACGACCGCTCCATCCAGAACATAGCTTCTAATCTAGACGTCGAGTATCAGGGTTTGGCACAGGAAGAGATAACCGAGGAATACGAGTGGTCATATAGATGCGAGAAGTGCGGCCGCTGGTACGAGGAACCGAAGGAGAAGTGCCAACGGTGTGGTGGAGATATAAAGAGTGCCAGATTGGTTTGAACGACTCCCTCTTTCTACAGTTCTTTCTCGAAGTCCACCCATCCCGGTTTCTTCTCAAAACCCAGCTCGTCGTTTAGGTGAAGTATTCCCTCGTTACCGGTCTCGTTCATGGTCTTGATTTTAGAGATACCCTTTTCCTTGGCCTTCTTTATGGCCTTCACCTTCATGGCAGTGGCTATACCTTTGTTCCTAACCCCCCGCCTCACCCCTGTGAGGTATGTAAAAAGGGCGTCCTCTTTTTCCTTTTTCACATGACTGCTCATACCGACGAACTCGTCATCTTTGACAGCTAAAATAAAGCCCTCCGGGAAGAAGTTTGGATTTTCGAAGACCCTCTCGATATACCGGTCATAATCCATATTCGTATATTCATCCGTCATAGGCACGTCTTCCATGATATCCTCGTGCAGTTGGTAGAGCTTCCTCTTGTTATCCTCACTGTATTCCAGTTCTGATAAAGAGATTATGACTATCCCCTCTTCATCCAATCTCTCTTCCAGCCCGTCGTACTCATGGAAGTCGAACCCCTTTACATCCAATTCCGCCCCCCACATGGTCATGGTTTCTTCAAAACCCCTATACTGTAGAAATCGTAAACCCCTTTCTTTATCCTCTCTAGCATGACACTCTATCTTCACAGGGTCGTGCCGTTCCAACTCCTTCAATATATACTGGTAAAATCTCGACCCATATCCTTTCCCCTGGTGATCCGGATGTATCAAACCGTAAACGAAGAACTTACCGGGTCGGTAGCTTCCTTCCCACTGAGTGTAGAAACCGTGTCCGATGACTTTTCCATCCAGCTCGGCTATATACCTCTGGTGCTTACACTTATCGGCCTTCTTCTCATCACCGAACCTGAGTGACTCAACACTCATCTTTCTATCTGGATAGACCGTTTCCTCCAACCTGGCTATATCTTCGTAATCTGAATCATCGAACTCTCGGATGGCTAAACCTCTAGTCATTTATTTCAGTCCACCTCCTCAACTTATAATATCTGATATATAAACCTCAATTCAGGTCTGGTTGTAGTATTCTAGAGATGATTTTATCCTCTCTGATCTTTCTCTAGCATTGATTTTTGATTCATCCTCTTCTGTCTTTTCACCTTCAAGAAACACCTCTAATTCGTCTTCGATTATACTCATATGTTTAACTCTATGTTCTTCATCGACTGGCTTCTCGGCCTGCAGTTTCTCCCCTCCCTCGTTGAAACCTTCGGGGAAGTACCAGTCCTTGAACCAAGTATACCCCTTTTCGAACAATTTATAACCCAGTTTGGTCACCACCGCTGGAAAACCTCTAGACAGGCCGTATCTGGTCTCCTCGTCCTGTGAATACTCGATGAATATCCTCTCACCGGCGGACTGGTAGCTGGATATCTTATCTAGAACTTTTTCTTCCACCCCTGAATCGAAGAACGAAAACTTTTTTCCCTCTAACTTAAAGGGCCCAGTCAAGCCGAAGAGCTCTACCCAAGGTTTATAGTACGGTTTCTTACCAAAATAAACGCTGAGGATGAATATCCTTTTCTTCTTCCCTCGCCACTTCAAAAAGACCGGCAGGTACCACTGCCTGGATATACGCCCTTCTTCTTTTTCCTCCCCCTGGATGATGAGGTCATCCAGTTCGATCCCTTTCTGAAAGTCCTTGAGTACTCTCTCGTCCATCTGTTCAACCAGCTGTCACAGTGGATTTATTTCTTTCCCTGACCTAGATTCATAATATTTATTAATCAAAAATTAACTTCTTAAAACGGGGTAAGATGAAATATTCAACTTTGCCGGTAGTCCTTATTTTGACCCTTGTCCTATTCATTCCTCTTGTAAAAGGGGATGGTGGTATTATACCTCCAACCCCCTCGACTCCGTCGATATCGGAACCGGGACAGAACGCGATCATCGGTTGGAACGGAGAGAAAGAGAGACTGATACTAGGCAATCATTTTAGGGTCCACGGTGACCAAGAGGTGACCGCTATCAGGATCGTTCCATTTCCGGTGTCTCCTACTGTAAAGAAAGCGGACAGCAGGGTCTTCGATAGAGTGGATAATGAAGTAAAGAGGATCAAACGAAGACATATACCAGAGTGGATGGACGACAGGATAAGGTGGGAAATATCACAGAAACAGAGGCTCTGGAAGCCAGGAGTCGAAAAATACGGGGATATCAGTGTAAAGTGGCGCTCAAATATAGGCTCCCATAATTTAACAGTGTATTATGTGAACGATGTCAATGAGTTCACATCCTTTGTCTACGAGAAGTTCAGAGCAGAAGGCATCCAGCTCGAGATAGATTTAAAGACCTACCAGAAAACACAAAGGGTGATAGAAAGCTACCTTGACAGGAACATAAACTACTTCGTGATGGATGTGGTTCAGATAGATGGTGAAACCAAGGTAGAGCCCCTGATGTACGAATTCGAAACCGAGAGGATATACTATCCCCTGGTCATCAGCAAATTGGCCAGCAGTGTAAATAAGTTGAAACTGGCAGTTTTCACCAAGGGCAAGCCTACATATAATGGTCTGTGTAAATCACCGAATCTCAGGATGTGGGCGGAGGGATGGATGGATAAGAGAGGTGTAGATAAGATATCCGGCAAGATAGCTTCTCTTTTCGATGAAGGGCCAATTTACTTCGGCTTCTATTCGAATATAGATAACCTTGACCTGAGTAACGATATATATACTCAGCAGCTAAAGGTCAAGCCTACCAAGAGCTATCCATATTTCTCCATACTCTCCCTCTCTCTAGCGATAATCGTCTCCTTACTGTTCATATATCCGGACTACAGGAGGGAAGATGGTGAAAATACTGGATAGTTTGAACAAGTCGTCCATCCGACTGTCCTTTTATCTCTTCCCCCTGGTGTTCATCACCTTCCCGTTCTTCGCATTTTACATGGACCTTCGCCTCTTCAATAAGTATATAGCCGTGGGCACACTGAAAGATGCAGGATACTATTTCTTATTTTATTCAATATATATCTTCTTCCTATGGGTGGCAAATCTACTTTTCTATATAGCTCTCAAGAACAGGTTCGTTCCGGAGAAAGACGATGTCGATAGGACTCTGGTATATTCTGGGGAACTTATATCAATCTCCTTTGGTCTCGCCTTCCTTTGGGCGTTCAATATAAGTTTTGACCCATCCACCCTCCAATACGGTCATTTCTATTTCCTTTCTCCAACCCTTATCCGCAACGCTTTCATCCTTTGGGGCATCTCGTTTTTACCGGCTGCCTTCCTCATATTTAAATCGGACCCCGGAGGGAAGTTGTTCCCCTCATCACTAGTTGGGTTCTCCATCTACATAGCTCTATATCCCTGGCTGGTGAAATATGGCATAGTTAAGATCTGTTTGATGAACATTATATTAGGTCTTTTGATGCTGTCCACTTCGATATACTGGATAAGGGAAAATATGATGGAAGGGTTGGAACGCTCGAAGAAGGGTTACCGGAAAAAAGCTATAGATTTCTTTAAGAAAATTTGAAAACTCTCTCCTAGTCTCTAAAAAGTTTTTATAATCCGGCTCTATTACATATCCGAATTGACCTGTTCGGAAGAATCGAGCAGAGCGAAGGTGATTTGATGAATATACTCGATTGGATAGATGAGGAGACAGCAGGGTTGCTGGGGATGATCGCACCTTTCATAGGCTACGGATTCTTAGCGGTGTCTATCTTACTATATGACGGTTTCTCCTGGGGCGATAACGCCTTGAGTGATCTGGGTGCTCTAGGTACCGAGCTCAACTTCATATTCAACTTCGGGCTCATCTTAACAGGATGTCTCATCCTCTTCTTTATACTGGGCGTCATAGAACTACTGGAAAGACAGATTGGATATATCGGCCTCGGTATCACGGCCGGGTCGATGATAAGCCTCATCCTGGTCGGACTCTTCCCTTCCGGCACCGCACCT
>JAHENW010000011.1 GCA_018610025.1 Thermoplasmatota archaeon | reverse complement strand
TTTCCTTGGTCCTCTTATCCATCCGGGTCAAGAAATTGAACCTGTGTCTGTATTCCAGTAAGTCCACGCCTTCCTTTTCTAACGCTGATTTCCATTCTGATTTTATAGGTCCATCGAACTGTATTAAATAGTATCCATCTACTCCCTTCGGATACTCGTTAATCTGTAGGTCATCGGATATATCTGGTTTGCCGTCTCTAATATTGAAAGAATGTTCCGGTAGCCCCACGTAGTCCCAGTTCTTGAAGGGAATTGGATCAATGCCCATCTTCTTTACCCGTTTCCTTTCCGATGAAGATATCTTCACTATATCGAAGGCCCTGTAATCGCTCACTATCTCTATTCCCATTTCCTTCAATCGCCTGGTCGATGTTTTCCTATTCGATATCATCATCCTTTCCGAAGTGTCGTCCTCCAAAGATGTTCCTTTTTCGTTCACCACTGCTACTGTAAAACCAGATAGTACTAGAATCACCACCATCACTACGACTAGTAGCGAGGTTTTTCTATACATATGAATATCTCCCTTTTATAGTTCAAATAACAAAAGTTAAACAAAACTATTTAAAATTTATTGATTATAAAATCCCCTAAGATCCTATCATGGGTCATGACCTCACTGGACCTTGTACCTCAGCACCGCCCCGTAGCCGCCCAGAGCCTCTAGTTTTTCCCCGGCCTCATGGGTGCTGCTTATCACCACCACATCGCCACCCATCTCCTCAGTCTTCTTCATCATCCTCTCGCCCTCTTTCTCCCTCACCTTCTCGTCCAGTATCAGGAGGGTCTCTACGGCCCCCATCTCAATGGCCTTCTTTACCTCGTCTTCACCGTATGCATAGGCACCCTCCATCTGTATCTGTTTCAGCAGTTCTTCTACCCGCTCAGTTTCAAAGGCCATCCGCTGGCCGTCCAGGGCTTCCCTCTCCCTACCCGACTTCAGCACTTCCTTCACCCCGGTCATCCCTCCCTCGCCCGCAGGGATGACCTCGGCATGTTCAACCAGCTCAGGATGTTTTTCCTTGGCATATTCGAAGAAATCCTCTTTGAAAAAACCAGGCCCTAATATGACCAAAGGAGAATCCGGCGAGATGGTTTTTAGTTTCTCAGCTATCATCTCGAAGAATTCCTCCCTGCTCATCTTCTCCGAATCGTACATCTTCCCCCCCATATTGGGTTTCAAATGGGCCATCTCCTTGACCCCGTACTGCCTCATAACCGCTATGACCGCATCGTTCTGTTCTAGGGCCAGGAAGGTGATGAGTGGCCTTTTGCTGTGTTCGACCGCCTCCTCCAACCGATCCAACTCGTGGCTCTTCCATTCCTCTTTTATAACGGTCAGCTCGTCTCCCTCGGTGAGATTTAGCGTATGATACGAGCCGTGGTCCTGCGGCCCTTCGATGATCACCCCTAAAATCCTCAACCTATCTGAAAATTCGTGGAACTCCACCTTCTCTACTTCTATGTCCAACCGCATCCTCTTCTTTTCACCCCTTTCAGACCTTATCTTATCCCGCTGGGTCTCCTCCCTCCGGAAAGTTACGGCTGAGACTAAGTCATCTTCATTTATCACGTTCTTCAGATGCCAAAGGTCGTCCAGGGTATCTATCCTGATCTTGATCTTGCCTTCCCTTTTATCCTGGTGAAGTATCTTCATCTCTGTTTGAGCCTATTGAATAAGGGTTTATTAATAACTCCGGGGAGGTATAGTTCCATTTCTCTCCTTCAAGAGGGATCGATCATCATGTGCCAACTGAGCTCACATCACAGGATCTCCCAGTCATCATTAGAAGAACTCGAATGATGTCTGACGGGTCTCTTCGGGAGCTCCTCTCGCTTCTTGACCTTCCACTCGTGTGTTTGTCTTCTCACTGCGCCGTCATCGGCCTGCGCTGCGCCGGAGATCTCCCGCGGTTTTTTGCCTGCATCGGCTCTCGATTTAGATGGCTGATCCCGCTTGAACTGGATGGCTTTGAGGTCCTCTAATCTTTGCTGGGCACTGGCCCTATTGCTTGAATAAGCGTTTCCCGCAGCTGATACATTTCTCCTCCTCTGTTCGGCTGTCCGTTTTTTAGAAGATCCACTGATTATGGTGGGAACGTTTATCTGTACAGTATTTTCGCCTTCCTCTGCTCTACTGAGTTCTCTCTTCTTATCAACGGAGACCATCCCGCCGACGTAAGCGAAAATTATGGTTAGGATATAGCTGTTGGGACTGTAGGGCAGGCCTCCTAGTATAGCACCAAAGAAGGAACTCCAGTACAGTCGGACGAAGCGAACGTATGGAGCGAAGAATCTCTCCTGAGCGATCACTCCGAGAGCAGCTTCGGGGGTCTGGAACAGTGCATGGATTGACTGTGGGAATAGACTCATGGTCAGTGCATAATGTATCCCTCCGATCATTGCTACGCCTAGTATCGACGCGATCAATCCTCTCTTTGGACCGCCAGTTCTTCTTCCTCCAACATATCCTGCCAGCATGGGCCCGAAGAGGGGGAGCCACCACAGAACAGCGGAGAGAACTAGAATGTATTTAACGCCACCCCAGAAATCGTAGGTCACTTCTCCGACTTTTTTCAATTTTGCCTTTGCATTACTTTTCTTTTTACTCTTGGTCTCGGAAGAATTGACTTTTATTACACCCTTATCGATCAACTTCTTGGTGGTAGGGTCGAGTGACTTCGTCTTTTTCTTCTTTCGGCTGAAGGGCATCCTATCCCATCGCATACATTTTAGTCCGACAAAATGTCAGACAATGTGTAATAGGGAGGGTATATTATTTAAAACTTGGGTGGTATTTTTAATATCGTCATACAATTATAGTAAATTAGATAGGGCCTCTTTTACCTCTTTTTGATGCTTTTTCCCCAACTCCTCCGCCGTCTTTTCATCACGAGCCTCGGAATATACCCTGTATTTGGGTTCCGTACCAGAAGGTCGGATAAGGACCCACCCTTCGTCATAATAGATCTTCAGACCGTCGGTATCGTCGTAATCTTCGTCCTTGAATCTCTTCTTCAGTTCTTTCAGAAGTTCCTCCTTCATCTCATCAGGGCATTCGACACCCCTCTTGTCCAGGGCATACTTGGGAAGGTCGCCTATCAGATCCGAAAGCTTTCGTTCCTCCCGGGCGATCATCTCTAACACCGATACTACGGCCATAGCGGCATCCCTGCAGTACTGGTGCTCGGCAAATATCAACCCTCCGTTCTCCTCACCCCCAAAGACCGCATCTCTATCTATCATCTCTCGGGCGACAATGGGGGAGCCTACCTCAGTGTATACGAGCTCACCCCCATTCTCCTCCACCACGTCCTCTACACTGCTCGACGAACTCACCGGGGTCACCACGGTCCCGCCACCTCTCTCTTGAACCACTTTCTTTGCTACAAGCGTGAGGATGCTATCACCGTGAAGGAACACCCCGTCTTCATCTATAAATATGGTCCTGTCCGCATCCCCGTCATGAGCCACACCTAGGTCTGCATCGGTCTCCTTAACCATGGTTATCAAATCTACCAAGTTCTCCTCGGTGGGTTCACTTTCATGACCCGGGAACATGCCGTCGGGCTGAGCGTTCAAGGTGGTCACGTCACACCCTATTTCTCTAAGGATGTAAGGAGTCGAATAACAGCTGGCTCCGTTGGCACAGTCGACTATGACCTCGAAATCGGAGTCCCTGATCGTCTCGGTATCGATCTGTCCCTTTATAGCATCTATATACAGCTGAAGGGGAGCGTCAGACGATAGACTTCCCACCTCCTTCCACTCACACAGCTCAAACCCCTCGTCGAAGTATATCTCTTCGATCTCTTCCTCTTTCCACCTTATCAGCTCGGTACCGTCGGAATCAATACATTTGATCCCGTTAAATTCCGGTGGGTTGTGTGAAGCGGTTATAGCGATGCCAAAATCTGTGTTTTCACGGGTGTAGTACTGGATGGCTGGAGTAGGGGCCTCTCCCAGGTCTACAACGTCACAACTGGCAGCCATCAGGCCGGACGACACTGCGTTCTTGAGCATCTCATTGGAAAGCCTTGTATCGCTACCTATGGAGACCTCCTTATCTCCCAGCCATGTCCCGACGGCCTTTCCGATCTTGAGTGCCAACTCTGCGTTCATGTCCTCCCCGTTCACGACCCCCCTGATACCGTTTGTTCCGAAGAGCCGGGGCATCAATCTTCCTCCTCTATGTCCTTTGGCTTCAGTTTCTTCTCCACGTACTCACTACCCTTGTCCAGGTACAGGTCGTCGGATATCACGGAGTTCTTGATTGTCACATCGTCCTCTATTATAACGTCATAACCGATTATGCTGTCCTCTATAACGCATCCGTCGTCTATCTCTACCCCGTCGAATATTATCGACCGGGATATCTCACTCTCCCCGATGGTGCAGTCCATACCTAGGGAGACGTATTCCCCGAGTTCCCCATCGACCACCGTTCTATCTTCTATGACTTTATCCATCCCTCTCTCGTCCATGAGGGTCCAGGCGGCCTCAAAGAAGCTCGAGGGTCGGCCGCAGTCGATCCAGTAACCTTCGAATTTGTACCCGTATAATCCGTCGTCTATGAGCTGGGGGAATATCTCGTCCTCCATGGATACCTTCTCACCGGGTGGTATCAGGTCCAGTACTTCAGGTTCTAGGATATAATGACCGGCGTTTATGATGTTGGAGAAGGCCTCCCATGGCTCCGGTTTCTCCTGGAAACGGAGTATTTTATCATCGTCGTCCAGCTCGAAGATCCCGAACTCCTCGGGATTCTCGACCTCCCACGCGGAGATAGCCCCGATCCCATCTTTTGATCTGTAGAACTCTAGATAGTTTTCTAGGTCTATACTGGATATCACGTCAGAATTGATGACGAAGAACGTCTCATCCAGGTGCTCTTCCACATTCTTCACCGCCCCACCGGTCCCGAGTGGTTTGGGTTCGTTTATGACCCTCACTTCCCTTTCCATCTCCTGGTCCTCGAAGTATTCCCTCAGCATGTCTATCTTGTAATTGGCAGCCATTATCACTTCATCCACTTCTTCGGGCAGGGCATCGATTATGTGCTGTATCAGCGGTTTGTTCAACAGCGGTAAAAGTGGTTTCGGGGTGGTATAGGTCAGCGGTCTCATCCGCGTACCGAATCCACCAGAGAGGATAACTGCTTTCATATCTAGAAAAAGAATATGGATTCTCTTATAAAGATTACGATTGACCCTTTTATTTTATACTTATCGCCACGTCCAATACCTTGGCACCGTCCTCCAAAGCGGCCACCGGGTTCAGGTCTATATCGTTTATCTCGTCAACCTTACACAGCAGATCCCCCACCTTCGAGATCATCTCAGCAAGGGCTGAAAGATCTCTCTTGGCCTTCCTCCTTTCTCCCACCAGTATCGGATAGGATTCGATATCATGTATCATGTTGAGAGCTTCCTTTTCGGATAAGGGCGCTATCCGGAATTCTACGTCCTCGAAGATCTCTACGTAAATACCACCTAGTCCGAACATCATCACCGGACCGAAGGAAGGGTCTATCATCCCGCCGACGATCACTTCTTCACCCTCCTCGACCATCTTGGCAACGGATATCCCTCTTATGTTCGCCTCGGGTACCTGTTTTTTTACTTTAGAGCATATGCCCTC
>JAHENW010000010.1 GCA_018610025.1 Thermoplasmatota archaeon | reverse complement strand
TTGACCGATTTCAACGACATGGATCTCAAAATCTCAGAACCGGAATACTTCGAAGTGGAATCCGATGGGCGTGAGATAGATGCCTGGGTGATGAAACCGGTAGATTATGAAGAGAACGAAGAGTATCCCACTATTTTGGAGATACATGGCTGTCCAAAGTGCGTTTATGGGACGGTTCACTTCCATCAGATGCAGATCTTGGTGAACGAAGGTTACGCTGTTGTTTTCAGTAACCCGTCTGGGAGTTCTGGTAACGGGGACGACTTCGCCGATATCACCGGCGAGTATGGAGGAAGAGATTACGAGGATATAATGAACGTGATGGACGAAGCTTTGGAGAGATACGATTTCATAGATGAAGACCGACTTGGAGTCACCGGCGGGTCTTACGGAGGATTCATGACGAACTGGATGATAGGACATACAGATAGATTCGATGCCGCGGTTTCCTTCAGAAGTATAAGCAACTGGGTCTCGAAGTTTGCGACTACAGACATAGGATATTACTTCGTAGACGATCAGATACGAGCGGATCCGTGGGAAGATATAGACAAACTTTGGGACCGTTCACCGATGAAGTACGCCGACCGGGTGGATACACCTACTATGTTCATCACCTCGCGAGAAGATTACAGGTGCTGGGAAGCCGAAGCTATCCAGATGTTTACTTCACTGAAATATCACGGTGTGGGATCAAAGTTAGTGCTGTTCGAAGGAGAAAATCACAACCTAGCTAGACAGGGGAGGCCAAAACAGAGGATGAAAAGACTCGAAAAGATGATGGAGTGGTTCGACGAGTATTTGAAGTGAACGGGAAATTGGAGTGAGTTAGGAATTGTGAAGAATTCGAACTAGCCGAATATATTGAAGGGATAGAAGAGGCTTTAAAATAGAGACCTGATCTATACTCGACAAAATTATAGCGAATGTTTCCTGTGAAGGGACCCTCACATTACTTTAGAGATGGCGACTTTCTCATACATGTTGGTTTTCGCTATACCCGTGAGTGTCACAGCAATGAAAATCACATCTGCACTGAACTATCCACCTACCTCTCAGGTTTTAATAATATATTATGTTCCGATGAGTTAGATTAGATACTTTTTGTAAGCATGTATTTTAGGTATACCTAAAACTTAAATAACGGTGTCCTTGTGATACCTTATAAATGAATAAGAACACACGAGAAGAATACCTCGAAACGCTTTACAAGTTATCCAAAAGAAAAGATAGAGAACTGGTAAAGACGGGAGAAATAGCTGAGGCTATGGGGTTCTCTCCGCCGAGCGTTACAGAAGTATTGTCCGTATTAGATGAAGACGGCTTCATCAAATATTCTCCCTATCAAGGTGCTAAACTGACGGGAAAGGGACTGGAAGAGGGAAAGAGGATAGTCAGAACCCATAGAGTTCTAGAAGTGTTCCTGTTCGAGTACTTTTCCCTGGATAAAGACGAGGTCCACGAAAAAGCTTGTGAGATGGAGCACATCTTCGATATAGAAATGATAGACACTATGTGCGAAAGGTTGGGAGCTGTTTCCAAGTGTCCGCACGGTAATGATATCCCATCCTGTGATAAGGAAGAATGCCCAGTGGAGGATAGTGAAAGATGAGGTATGCAAGAGAAACCTTAGGGATCGGAGAGGATGAAGAAGTCCACGTTCTAGTAGGAAATCCGAATGTCGGAAAATCCGTCGTTTTTTCTGAACTGACCGGCACTTATAGAGAAGTATCGAATTTTCCGGGCACAACGGTAGAGGTAAGCACCGGTAAATTATCGCTAAAAGGGAAAGACGAAGTATTGATAGATACTCCTGGAGCGGATTCTCTAACACCAATATCGGAGGAGGAGAAGGTAACTAGAGATATCTTGCTTGGGACCGACCCGGACACTATCATCCAGACCGCCGATGCCAAGAATCTGAAGCGGGCGATGATGCTGTTCCTTCAGTTATCTGAGTTTGGTCTACCTGTTGTTCTAGACCTCAACATGATAGACGAGGCGGAAACTCGACTTATAGATATAGATTCGGAGGGACTATCTAAAGAACTCGGCGTTCCCGTGGTCGACACTGTCGCTCCTGAGGGAAGAGGTATAAAGGAATTGAAATCGAAGATGAAGGAAGCTAGAACACCGGATGTTAAACCGGACTATCCCAAGGAGATCGAGGAAGGCCTCAACGATCTGACGAAGATATTTGGAAACAAAGGCATCGCTCTATTGTATCTCTCGGTTCCCAAAGAGATGGAGGATTTTATACGAGAAAAAATAGGTGAAGACGAGCTAAAGGAAGCTCAAGAGATACTAGAAAGACTGCATAAGAAGTTCAGCCGGGACCTATCCTATCTGTTGACGATGAGTATAAGGAGGAAGGCAGAAGAGATCGCCTCGAAATACATGGAAAAAGAAGAGGTGGAAAAAACCTCTATCAAAGAAAAGATAAGTGAACTCACGATGCAGCCCTTGACCGGGATACCGATCTTTTTGATGGTCCTCTTACTCCTATATGAATTCGTTGGATTTGTCGGTGCCCAGATCATAGTGGATTACCTGGAGATCGGCATCTTCGAAGCTCACGTCAATCCATTCATCCAAGAACAGATATACGATATAATGGGAACGAATTTCGTTTCAAGGATACTTGTCGGCGAGTACGGCGTGATAACCGTCGGGATGACCTGGGCGGTTGCGCTGATCCTCCCGATCATAACGACTTTCTTTCTAGCATTCTCCTTGTTAGAGGATGTTGGATATATACCTAGATTAGCGGCTATGGCGGATAAAGGTCTGAGACGCGTAGGGTTGAATGGAAAGGCGGTCTTGCCGATGGTTTTAGGCTTCGGCTGCGATACCATGGCGACGTTGACCACGAGGGTCTTGGACACCAAGAAGGAAAGGGTCATAGGTACCACCATGTTGGCATTAGGTATCCCCTGTTCGGCTCAACTCGGCGTACTCTTTGCGATAATGGCTACGCTTCCCGTTTACTTTTTCTTATTATGGGCTACGATAATCTTTTTCCAGCTTCTTTTTGTTGCCTGGGCCGCCTCTAAAATACTGCCCGGTAGGAGAGGAGATTTCATAATGGAATTACCTCCACTTAGAGTACCGAAATGGAGGAATGTACTGCGCAAAACGTACTACAAGGTTGTCATGTTTTTCAAGGAAGTAGTTCCCCTGTTCATCTTAGGAACGTTCCTGATAAGCGTCGCCAATCTGACCGGTGTTCTAGACTTTTTGATCAAGGGATTAGAACCGATAGCTGTTAAATGGCTGGGACTGCCCTCGGAGACTTCTATAGTCTTCATATTGGGTTTCCTGAGAAGGGATTTCGGCGCCGCCGGTCTTTTGAACATGGCGGGCAGTCTGACCAATATACAGATGCTCGTCGCGATCGTGGCGATCACTCTATTCATCCCCTGCGTGGCAAATGTACTGGTTATAATAAAAGAGAGAGGAGTTAAGACCGCCGCCGCTATCATCGCGTTCATCATACCGTTCGCCTTCTTTGTAGGCGGCGTAGTTAACCACGTATCGAGGTTTCTAGGAGGGTTGTTGTAATGAAGCATAAGTGCCCGCTATGCGGAAACGAATTCGAAG
>JAHENW010000009.1 GCA_018610025.1 Thermoplasmatota archaeon | reverse complement strand
GAGCCGCGGAGAGTGGCGTCGAGAAGAAGAGCCAGGAGATGACCGGCAGTAAATGCTACAGCCTGCTACGGTGGAGGGACGAGCCGTGTGAAGATTGTCCAGTCCGGTTATCTCTAGAAACAGGTGAACGCGAGGAATCGGTCATCGAGACATCTGAAGGGAAGGCATGGTATGTCAGGGGAGAACCGTTGAAAGACGACGAAGGCGAGATAATAGGGATGCTCGAGATAGCGAACGATATAACGGAAAGGAAGAAGATAAGGGAAGAGCTGGAGGAACTAGAGAGGAAATACGAGTCGTTAGTAGAGACCGCACCGGCGGCTATCTTCATACTCAAGCGTGGAAGCTTCGATTATCTCAATCACGTTACCGAAATGATATTCGGTTATGATGAGGAGGAACTCAGAGACATGCAGTTCTGGGACGTGGTCAAGGAAGAGCAGAAAGAACTGGTGAAGAAGAGGCTTTCCGATCTAGAGAAGGGGAAAGAGGTCCCGTCACGTTTTGAACTGAGGATAATCACTGGTGAAAATGACGAAAGGGCCATCCAGTTCGCCGGGACCCATCTCGATTTCAAGGGAGATGACGCCGTCTTGGGGATCGGCTTCGACGTTACTGAGCGACAGAATATAGAAGAGGCCCTGAAAGACGCTTTGAAAGAAGATTGACGGCAGATCACATCAGGAACGTACCTTTGTCCTCGCTCATATCGATGAAACTGTTAGCCGCTTCTCTTAACTCTTTAGCACTCGTTTCTCCGAAGGCGATGATCTCCACTCTGATTCCATTGGCCTTGAGATGATTAACCAGGTGAACAAAATCACCGTCGCCTGTGACCAGACAAACCACGTCCAGCTTATCTGCCATCTTAAGACAGTCTATGGCTATGCCCATGTCCCAGTCACCCTTCTTCGCCCCTCCGTAGTACACCTTCAACTGCTTCTTCTTCACCTCGTACCGATGTTTTCTAACAGGTCGAAAAAATCGGCTTCGTCGGGGACGTCGGACTCGATAGCGTACGCGAGGGCCCGGATGACCTTCCGATTCTGGGACGCCTTTTTGAGCAGCCCTCTGAAGTCCACCTTGCTGTTGTAAAGGTTCTTAGCCGAATAGTACATGTTCTGGACATCGACGAATATACCCACTCGCTGGTCCTTATAGATGGATACCATTACCATCACTCGGAGTTAGATTTATGGTGGTTGAATATATTGTTTTTGTTCATTAACTCGAAAAAAGATATATAGAAAGCAAAAACCTCGCCACTGTAGAGGTGTTAAATATCTCGACTGATTGGGAAGACTTCGAGACCTATCCAATAAAAAATCATGAGGATGTGGAAGGATACTTAGAAGATATGATGAAGAGGATAGCCGAAGAGTTCTCGGAACTTGACGATGAATATCATCCGGCATATCTAGGGAAAAAGAACGGTACGGCACTCTACCATCTGATAAGGGAAAAAAGGCCGGAGATAGTGGTGGAGACCGGGGTGGCCAACGGTCTATCGTCTTCCATAATCCTGAAGGCACTGGATGAGAACGGTGAGGGGAGACTGTATTCCGTGGACATGCCCTACGTGGTGGAGGGAGAGGAAGACGAGAAGACCGGGGCGGTGATCCCACCGGGCCGGTCGTCAGGATGGGCGGTACCAGAGAGTTTGAAGGGAAGGTGGGAACTGATTCTAGGAGATACTTTCAATGAAACGCCCAAAGTACTAGAAAAGGTAGAAAAGATCGATATATTCATCCATGACAGTGACCACTCATACGAGGGGATGATGTTCGAGTTCTCCTTGGCCTGGAGACATCTTCGAAAGGGAGGCGTTCTGCTGGCGGACAATATAGATTTCAGCGATGCCTTCAGCGATTTTTCCGAAGCTAAAGGACTCAAGAAATATCGTGCAGGCGATCTCGGGATGTTGATAAAATCATAAATATCGCTTGAGCATAATGGTAAATGAGGGATATAGATGGACTTCGACGAAGTGGTGAGGAAGAGGAGAAGTATCAGGAGGTACAAGGACAAAGAAGTACCCCAGGAGATGATAGATAATATAATGAAGAGCGCATTCTACTCCCCCAGTGCATCCAATAAAAGGCCCTGGCATTTCGTGGTAGTCGAAGACGAAGAGAAGAAGAAGGCGCTGGCAGAGACACACAAGTACGCCGGTATGGCGGCCACAGCTCCTGTTGTAATAGTCGTATGTGCTGACGAAGAGGAGGCTAGCCATTGGATAGAGGATGCAAGCATAGCTACGGAGCACATGCATCTCAAGGCTACCGATCTGGGCCTAGGCTCCTGCTGGATACAGGTGAGAGGGGAAGAGGAAAGGGAAGAGCACGTAGGTAATGTATTGAATATACCCGAAGGGATAAGGGTCCTATGCTTGCTTTCTCTCGGATATCCAGGTGAGGAGAAGAGAGAGCACAGCGTGGAGGAAGTGATGGAAGATAGGATCCACAGAGAGGATTTTGAGGGATGATATTGGATAGAAAATTTTATATTCCCTCCCCTTCATCTCCGAACCAGTAAGAGGTTGACGGACACTTACGGGCGGAGTGACTATGAACGACAAAGATCTTGCACTGGTAGAGAAGATCATGCAGGAGATCAAGAAGGTGAGGAACACGAGCACCATAGTGTTCAACACCAATTTCACCCAGATAGGGAAGAGTAATCTCCTGCTCCTGAAAGGCCTGCTGGATCACGAAAAGGAGTCGGGTTTTTTCGTGGTCCTGGATAGACCACATCAATATATGTCCTATCTCCTCCATATGCACGATGTGGGGGAGGAATATCTCTGGTTCGTAGATACGGTCACTCATATGTCGGGAGGAGCGAAGGAGGAGGAAGACAACGTCAACTTCGTCGAAGGCCCTTTCCATATAAACAGATTGTTCGAGGCCTTCGAGCCCCATGATGATGGGAAGTCACTTTCCGCCCTGAGGTCCCCAGAAAAAGTGGACTTCATGATGATAGACAACCTTGCTACCATGCTGAATTACAACACCACCGAAAAGGTCACGGATTTCATCAAGAATTATCAGGGATTCGTAAAAGATCATTCCCACATGCTGGGGGGCGTGACCATCGATGGAGAATCCCAACCTGAAATGAACGAGATATTGACCGAGCACTTCGATTATAGGATAGATATCAAAGAACTCAAGAAGGAGGTATAAAATATGCCTGAAGATTTTAGAAGGATACCGACTGGTGTCAAGGGCCTCGACGAGATGGTCAATGGTGGATTTCCGTTCCCATCTGTCGCCCTTGTAGCCGGGAGCGCTGGTACAGGAAAAACTACCTTTGCCATGGAATTTCTGGTAGAGGGTGCCAAGAGAGGTGAGCAGGGTCTCTTCTTCACCACGTTGAGTGAACCCACCCAATGGATGTTGAGGTATGCAGGCCAATTCGGCTTCATGGATAAGGATTACTTTGGTGAGGAGATCAAGTACGAGGACATGGGCCTTTTACTTCAAAGGGAAGGCACCGAAGAACTCCTAGACTTCGTGGACGATAAGATAGCAGAGATCATGCCCCAGAGGATAGTCATCGATCCCATAACCGTGGTGGGGGCGTTCTTCGAAGAGAAGTATCGACTCTTTTTATTCGAGCTGACCAACCTGCTCAAGAACTGGCAGGCAGTGACTCTGTTAACCGGCGAGGTGAACCCCGGGGAGCCGTATCCTGCGGAAATAAGCTACGCCGTTGACAGCGTTGTCCTCCTCTCGATGATAGAGGAAGAAGGGACCCGTCGGAAGTTCCTTGAAGTACTCAAGATGAGGGGTACGGACCATACGGCGGGAAAACAGCCAGTTACCATCACGTCCGAGGACGGGGTCGTGGTTCTGAAGTCGAGATTCTGAACTGGTCGTACGACCCTATTTCCAATCCCTCCCTTTAGAAGGGATACTCTCGGTAGAGGAGAGGCATAACCTTTATATAGAACCCCTATTTAATCTACAGTAGAGATGATAAATATGGCTGCAGGACAACAACCTATACTCTTATTGAAAGAAGACACAGAGAGAGAACGTGGGCAGGACGCTCAGAAGAACAACATAGCAGCGGCAAAGGGAATCGGTGACATCGTAAGGACTACGCTGGGACCAAAAGGAATGGACAAGATGCTGGTGGACAGCATCGGCGATATAGTGATCACAAACGACGGCGTTTCTATACTCAAAGAGATGGACATCGAACATCCAGCCGCCAAGATGGTGGTGGAGGTAGCAGAAAGTCAGGAAGAGGAGTGCGGAGACGGTACGACCTCTGCTGTAGTTATAGCCGCAGAGATGCTCAAGAAGGCTGAAGAACTGCTCGATAAAGATGTTCATCCTTCAACCATCGCTAAAGGCTTCCGACTGGCCTCTCAGAAGGCACCAGAGATACTCGATGATCTTAAGGTCGATATAGACATGGACAGCGAGGAACCCCTGATAAACATAGCTACCACAGCGATGACCGGGAAATCCATCGAGATGAACAAGCACAAGCTGGCCGAGATAGCGGTGAAAGCCATCAAGAAGGTGGCTGAGGAGACCGACACTGGTCCAGTCGTCGATATGGACAACGTGAAGATAGAGAAGAAGGCCGGAGCAAGCATAGACAACACCAAGCTCATAGACGGTATACTTCTAGACAAAGATAGACTGCACAACTCGATGCCCAAGGACGTAAAGGACGCCAAGATAGCTCTCCTCAACTCCGCTCTGGAGATAAAGGAGACAGAAGTAGACGCCTCCATAGAGATCACCAGTCCAGACCAGATGCAGGACTTCGTTGATGAAGAGGAAAAGAGGATACAGGAGATGGTTCAGAAGGTGAAAGAATCCGGTGCCGACGTGCTGCTCTGCCAGAAGGGAATAGACGATCTGGCTCAGCACTATCTTGCCAAGGAAGACATATTCGCCATCCGCAGAGTGAAGAAATCCGACATGAAGAGACTGGCAAAGTCAACAGGCGGTACCATAGTCAACAATCTCAACGACCTGCAAGACGCTGACCTCGGTCATGCCGAAAGAGTAGAAGAGAGGCTCGTAGCAGACAGCCACATGACCTTCGTCGAGGGTGCCGAAGACGGTAAGGCCGTTTCCCTGCTGTTAAGGGGCGGTACAGAGCACGTAGTTGATGAGTTAGAAAGAGCTGTCGAAG
>JAHENW010000008.1 GCA_018610025.1 Thermoplasmatota archaeon | reverse complement strand
GGGTGGTGCACTCTTCCTTACGACACTGACCACCGCTGTAGGCTTCCTTTCAAATACCTTCAGCAGTATCCAAGTGATGCAGCACTTCGGTATACTGGCAGCGGTGGGCATACTCTCGAGTTTTGTACTCATGGCGGCATTTTTACCTGCAGTCCTTCAGATAATAGACGATTGGAGGGAGGAAAAAAGAAGGGTCAAAGGTGTTGGAAAGAAGTTGAAGAGACATGGGGGAGACCTGATAAGTGGTATGCTGACTGGTTCTGCCGACGCCGCTGATAAGCACCCATGGGTGATACTTGTTGTTGTGATACTGATAACATCTTCCGCAGGATACGGCGCAATGAATGTGAGCACTACATTCGACGTTATGGACTTCCTGCCCGAAGACGAGCCTCAGAGTGAGAATATCGACTATATAACTGATCATTTTGACATAAGTACGTCCTATGCATACGTGCTGACCGAGGGCGAGCTTGACTCTCAAAGCTACTTACACGCACTGAACAGCACAACTGAGCGCATGAAAGACGATGAGATGGTTCTGTCTGAAGATGGTCTCTCGTCACCTCTCGTAGTGCTGCAACGTTACGGCACTGCCCCGATCGGTAGTCCGGATTACGACCAAGAGATAGTCAACACATTCTCCAACAGCGATATCGATGGGGACTCTATACCTGAGGAAAATATCACTCAACTCTATAATATGGTTTACGAGAAGGACGTCAGCAAGAAAGACTTCAGGGACGTTATCTTGAGGAACGATCGAGGGGAATACACCGCTGGTGTTATCAAGGTCAAGGAGAACGAAGAGAAGATAACCAAAGACATGAACAATGCGAAGGTCATGGAAGATGAGTTGAAGGAGGACGTAGAGCCTTTAAAGGAAAATGGGCTCACTGCGAAGATTACGAGTTCTTCCATCATCGGTTACGAGACAACGGAGGAGTTGAACTCTACCCAGAGACAGTCGCTCATCGCAACTATTATCATAGTAGGTATCCTGCTGACAATAGTGTTTTACTTCCTACACAGATCCCTCATTCTTGGAGTGATAACAACTCTCCCAGTATCCATCATCACCCTCTGGATAGTCGGGACGATGTACGTGGTGGACGTTCCGCTGAACGTCATGACCGTTAGTATCACCGCTCTAACCGTGGGTATGGGCATCGATTACAGCATCCATATAACTCACAGGTTCACCGAGGAGATGGATAACGGGGACGATCTGTATAAGGCGATGCACGAAACCGTTCAGAACACTGGCGCGGCGCTCTTCGGTTCAGCTGCCACCACCATGGGAGCCTTCGGTATCCTATCGACTTCACAGATACTGCCGCTGGCACAGTTCGGCTTCATAACCGCTTTGGCCATAGGGTACAGTTTCATGGTGGCGGTCTTCGTTCTGCCATCAGGGTTGATGATATGGGCTAAGCACCGGAAAACTGAAGAAAGGAAGGGTAAAGAGGGGGCTGAAGATGAACGGCCTGTGCTCGAAAAAAGATCATGATCTAGAAAGATCTATCCTATCCTTTTTTTTATCTTCTCCACGGTCTCCATTATACTGTCCCAGTGAGTGCCCTCCCAATATATCTGATCGCACTCCTTGCATATCCAGAAGGTATCGTGCCTTTGAAAAACGCCCTCCGGCACTTTTTTCTCTACATCCTTCTTCTCGATCTCCTCAACTTCCCCGTTACACTTGGAACAGCGGGTCATGGGCTCAATTTTCACATCATAACTCTCCAATATACGGACCACGGTGTCTTCAGCAGGTGCCTTCTCCACCAGCATAACTCCCTCGTTCCTTGCAAGCTCCCTGTCCCGGGTGATCAGCACCCTGTTTTCCTCCTCAGCCTTCTTCAATAACTCTTCATCGTCGATGTCTTCAGGATACTCTGCATCTATCCCGAGCAGCCTCAACCATTTAGCCGTCTGCCCCAGCATCCTATCCAGTAAGAATTTAGTCATCCCCTTTCACCCTGTACCGGAGAAGGATACCGTCATCCATCTTTTCATGGGAGATCAGTTTCAGGTTGACGATGTCATCTATACTTTGGGCGCCGGGACCATCGGCGGGTGTAGGTGCGTCCTGTCCACCTATAACCATGCTCCCTACGAAAACATTGAATTCGTCAACTAGACCTTCTCGGAAAAATGAATATATCACCTCTCCGCCGCCCTCTACCAAGAGTTTTTCCACACCCCTTTCCTCCAATATATCCATGAGTTGATGAAGGTCCACCTCATCTCCCTCTCCACACTTGATCCAACCTTTTTTATCGTTGTCTTCCGTCGTAACAATCAGATGCTCTCCTTTCGAAAAAAGCTGGGCGTCCGGTGGTGTTCTAGCATGGGAGTCCAGTACTATCTTCAGGGGGTGGGTGGGATCATCCACGTATTTCCTTTTAACAGTCATCTTCGGATCGTCCGCCAGTACCGTTCCTATACCGACAAGGATGGCGTCTACGGTGTTTCTAAGATGGTGAACTCTTTCGAAGTCCTCCTCACCGGATATCTTGACTTCTGTTTTATCCGGTAAAGCGATCTTCCCATCGGCCGACATGGCCACGTTTACTATCACTTTTGGTCTCATATTAATCACTCAGTAAACGATATAGATACCATCATCCCTTTCATCGATCTTTATATTTTTGTCCGTGAACTGGTTGACCACCCATACGTTCGTTTCCAAGTGCCCGGTTTTCTCCCTGACTTTGAGCTCCCCACTTTCTTTCATCCATTGTAGATACGGTATGATCTGGTCCGCCATATGGATATCGATATCCGCTCCGAGCTCTATATCCTTTTTCAGTTCTTCTGCAACGTCCTTTCCTATCTCTTCCGCAGAAACTCCTTTTTCACCCAAGCGTGCCGCACCCAGAACCTTTTCTTCCGTCCAGAGTGTTAAAGCGGTGCCAGGGCTGTCCGAGCTGTACCGCTCGGTTTCTATGTTAACATCAAGATCATCGAGCCTATTCTTCACGGTATCCCTCATCCTCTGGGCGATGTGGTCCGGAAGATCCGTTACGAAGGCCTTTCCCCTTATCCCTTTGACCTCTCCCTCGACCCGGGACGTGGGAGTTCCAGGTCGTATCTCGATCTCTGCCTTTCCACCCCCCTTAGGATAATGACCCCTGCGCTCGAGGGTCGATTCTACATCACACCCCATGTTGCGGAGGTTCTGAAGGAAGACGTTCTCGAAGTAATCGTACGGCGGTGACCACTTTACATCCGTACCACCCTGAACGATGAACCTCGTCCTTTCATCACTCATAAGAGCGGGAGGTATGACAGCTTGAAGTAAAAGTGTGATACTGCCGGCGGTCCCTATATCCAGCTTGTACTGACCGCCCTGTATGGTCGACGGTTTAAAGGTAACGGTCTGCGAGCCTTTTTCCAATCCATCTACTTCGGCCTCACTGATGGTCTCGGCGGCCTTGATAGCCATCATGTGCTGATGTGATAGCCCAGGGTTCGGTCGGTTAGCTCGGATATCAGTTATCTTTACTGGCTCAGCGGTCATAGCGGACATGGCCACAGCTGTCCGCAGTATCTGGCCGCCGCCCTCACCGTGTGAGCCGTCTATCTCGAGCATCACAGACGGATTAGAGGAGATATAATTAAGATTTTTTCTCGACAAATTTAAGTATGTATTTCCTTATTTTATAGTGGTGGAATAAGATGGTTAGGAGTCCCGCAGTAGCTGGTCAGTTCTATCCGGGGAATGAAAGAGCTCTGAAACAGAAGATCAAGGATTGCTTTATTCACGAATTCGGGCCCGGGAAGGTGCCCGAAGTAGAGGGGGATGAAAGGAGTATAAAGGGATTGGTGGTACCACACGCCGGTTACCAGTTCTCTGGTCCCGTGGCCGCACATGCCTTCTCGGCACTCTACGAGGACGGGATGCCTGAAACCGCTGTGATCATGGGACCGAATCACCGTTCATTCAGCTCTGGAGTCGCCATTGCAGACGAGGACTTTCAGACCCCTCTGGGTACTGCAGAGGTGAACAAAGATTTAGTGGAAAAGATTTCTG
>JAHENW010000007.1 GCA_018610025.1 Thermoplasmatota archaeon | reverse complement strand
CCAGGAACAGCGAAATCGTGATTATGAAAAGGGTGGCCCCCAAAAAGAGAGGAGTCGTCTTCTTGGCGGTCTTGAATGAATCCTCGGAGTTGAATATGAGTTTTACTATTATGTTGAATATCAAGAAGGCCAGCAGTGCGCCAAAGATGGGAGAAGTGACCCAGCTCATGACGACCTTCCCTAGAGTGAACCACGAGATTATTTCAGGTCCCCCGGCGACAAGGCCAAAACCGAGCATGCCTCCTATGATGGAATGAGATGTAGATATCGGGAGTGATTTCCAAGTTGCGATGGTCACCCAGATGCCGGCGGCGGTCACGGCTGCAAGACCACCTAGGGCCACCTTCTGTGCAGGTAACGTTTCCGGGTCGAATATACCCCCCTTGACCGTGGCTGTAACGTGCCCCCCTACTAGTATCGCCCCGGCCACTGTCAATATAGAAGCGATAATTATTGCCTGCCGATACGTGATAGCCTCGGCCCCCACCGCCGTAGACATGGAGTTAGCAACATCATTAGCACCTATATTCCATGCCATGTAAAGACCGGCTGCTAGTCCCAACGCGAGAAGGGTGGTTTCGAATGCCGAGAACCCGAACATATGGAATCAAAACAGGTATCTAGAGTGAATATTTCAATATACCTTATATAGATTATTTACTCTATAGCTCACTATTTATTCTATATAGATTCCCTTTTTAAATCACGCGACGGTAGAACCGTGAAATTCCTCTCCCCGTATCGCCTTTTCTAGGTTCTCCATATCGTTCCCATCGACTACGTAGGTATCGATAGACGCCCTCTTGACTATCTCGGCGGCCAGCGGATCGAAAACAACGTTCGGCCCAGCGCCCCCTTCGTTCTTTGAAACGATCTCGATGAGACGGTCGTAGGAGAGTGATTCCAATCTCTCGGCCTCTTCTTCTTTTTTAGGATCTGCCGTGTACACACCGTCAACGGAGGTGGCGTTTATCAGTCGTTGAGCTCCCAAGCGTTCTGCAAGCATTGCGGCCACGGCGTCTGTGGTGTGACCGGGATGGGTTCCCCCCATGGTTACTATGGAGTAGTGATTCCCCGCCGAAACGGCTTCATCAAAATCCTTAGCCGGTACAGGGTAGACTTCCTTACCAAGAGCGATGATCATCAGCCGAGCGTTAAGCCTCGAAGTGGCTATACCGAGTTCATCCAGCGTCGCCTCGTCGGCGTTCAGGGCTCTCCCCCATCCGATGTAGTCCCTGGCTATCCTACCACCACCGGTAACGATGTAAAGATCATATTTGTCGGTTCCTGAGCTTAAAATATCCGCCAACGATTCTATACTCGACACGCCTTCATCCTCTGGGAGCAGTATGGAGCCGCCTATGGAGATCACAAGGTCTTCTTTCAATGTTTCACCGACCCTAAATCTAAAGCGGATTATATAACCTATATGGTCTTTACACGAGAAAGTTATATTAAGTACTTATTTGTAGATGGGATTGACATGACCGAGGACTTCTACAGCGAGAAGGTGATGGAGCACTTTCAAGACCCAAAGAACATGGGAGAGATGGAGGACGCCGACGCCGATGCCGTGGGAGAGGCCGGTAATCCCGTTTGCGGAGACATGATGAAGATATATATCGATGTCAAGGACGATATCATACAGGATATATCGTTCAAGACCTTCGGCTGTGCCGCCGCTATAGCAACATCGTCCATGATAACCGAGCTAGCAAAGGGAAAGAGATTGAAAGAGGCCTATCACATATCTCGAGAGGATGTAGCCGGAGAATTAGACGGTCTGCCCGATGCCAAGATGCACTGTTCCAACCTGGCCTCCGACGCTTTGAAGGAAACGATCAAGAACTATCTCAGGGAAAAGGGAAGGGAGATAGAGGGGATACCGCTAGAGGAAGAATGAACCGTTTTTTCTTTTTTTGATCGCTATTAGATTTACAACGATCACGAACATCGCCGCGCCCGTTAGTTGAAGACTACTGAACTCCGGTATCACCGTTTCATCGTATGCGTTGTCGGACACTGATGAAGAGAAGTAAGACGTGGCACTCACCGTCGTATTGTCAGTACCAGAGTTCGCATCCCCTGGTATCTGGATCTCAACCGTGATATTGAATGTACCGTTCTTCTTTATCCAGCCCGTGTCTGGATTGCTGTTATTGTTTGTGTCCCAATCCGGATTGACGTATTCCCATGACCCATCGCCACCCTGGTCTTCACCCATGATCGTCCCGTCGGGGGCGTAGACCGTTATGTTGAATGATCGGGATGAATCTACGCCCAGTTCGAAGATGTCCGACCCGGCCCCGGTATTCTCTATGGTATGGTTGTACGTCACCGTGCTCCCGGGCGAGGCCGTGCCGTTGTTATCTGGATAGATATCTACGCCCCCTTCAACGATGAAAGTGCCGTAGCCAGTGGAGTTCACACCGTTGGACTCTATCCCATCCACCTCTATCTCGTACTCACCCACTGTGGCGTTGGATGGCAGGGTGAAGGAATGATTGAACTCCTTCCAGTAGGGTGGATCGCTCCCGTCGGAAGCGTAGGGGGACATCACCTTGTTCTTTAAAAGAATAGTGCCGTTGGGATATCTGGCCGTTAAATTGGCTCCCTTTATATCGTAGGCCCCTATGGGATCCCCCACCTTGGCCCTCACCTCTACCTTCTCCCCGGCGGAGAAATTGTTCTTTTTGACCCCATTACCATGTGTATCTATCTGCTCCACCTTCACGTAGGTATCGGTATTCACCTCCAGTCTGGAATCGTAGATGGCAGAATCATGATGAACGGTGATAGAGTTGTCGCCCGTGGACCCCCTCACTTCTAACCTATTCCCCTTATCGATCACCCTGGTAGTACTGATATTGAACTGGTACCAACCGGCGGTGTCTATATCGTTGAGCTTCTTCGAACCGATGATGTCGCCGCTCTCACTCAACTCCACTGTCACGTCGGGCACGTTGGTCCCCTGAGCATCTGGATCGATGTATAGATGTACATGTGCCGTGCCCTCTAGATTGAAGTCAGCGGCGAAGACCGGTGTCTGTTTCCAGAGGAAAGAACCTCCCTCACTTATGTTCTGTAGAGCCGTATCGTTTCCCACCGTAGTATTCATCCAGCCACCGTCGTGCAGGTAGAACGTTTTGAGCTTCGTGGGGAAGGGGACGCTGGTCACGAAGGTCCCGTTGTCAGAAACGTCCGTGTAGTTCAGGGATTCGGCGTACAATTTGGTGGTATCCTCCTCACCGTCTGAGTCTGG
>JAHENW010000006.1 GCA_018610025.1 Thermoplasmatota archaeon | reverse complement strand
ATCCCCCTCCTTATATCGTTCGTCAGGGCGTACTCGGGGCTGGTCTGTGAAGGTCCCCCGGTGGAGAAGCCCTTGACACCCCCGGTCATGACCCCCTGGTACAGCTCAGCAAAGTAACTGTTGATCTCCGGTACGAAATGGTACGCAGCTCCCAGGATGATAAAGAATATGATAGCAAGAGGGACCACCGGCTTGAGGTAATCCCACCCTCTTTTACGGATAAAGGTACCGGCTGTGACCGCTCCCAGGGCTATCAGGTTGAAGGAGACTATTATGATTATGCCCGGGTGTGAAGGTAATAGACAGATAAGCAGTAACCCCGTGATGATCCCGATCCTCCAGTTTTTCGTCTCTAAAAGAAGGAAGAGTGAGAAGAAGAACGCCGTCCACATCATCACGCCGAAGGCCTGCCTGCAGAGGTGATATTCCATGTACCAGTTCAGAGAAAGGAAAACGAGCGGTGGAACCACCGACCATCTTCTTGAAAACCGGCGGGAGATGGTGAAGATGAAGAGTACGATCAGGGAGGCCAGCAGGGTGGGGAACCACCTTGCGTAATGGAGTCCTTTGATATCGAGGAGCATGAAATTCGAGGCGTAATACACATGTGAGAAAGGGAAAGCAGTTGCTCTGAGGGAGATGCTCCCGCTCTCGATGATGGAGAGTGCCGGCGGGATGACATGATAGACGTCGAAGACCACCACCATCTCGTGTACCATCCCCGGAAGGGCATAGAGGTAGAGTACCAAAAGGAACAGGCCTGAGACCTTTTCCACTGCGGTGTGTTTGATGGAGATAACCAGGGCAGTAACACTCGTGATCAACCCCAGCCAGAAAGTCCAGTGCAGCTCCGAGGCATACCAGAACGGAGTGGGTTCTGGGGCTCCCATCTGGGAGAGTAAAGCCGTTAACAAAAATAGGAATAAGGAGAAGGCCAGAACGGTCCAATTGAACCTCTTTCTCTCGATCACGTCTGAGATACGTCGCACAGTTGAGTAATCACCTCTGCTTATCTAAATTTTTTTATACCTCGGAGGAGTATAACACACCATGGATACCTTCGCACAGGTGACCATCCCTCTTATCGTTCTACTTGCCTTGAGGGTAAAGACCAGGAAGGCCGTACTTCTGCTACCCGCCACCCTTCTCATAGACCTGGACGTGTTTTTCCGATACCACCGGCTTCTATTCCACAATCTATTCGTGGCCTTCTTCCTTCCCCTGCTCATCGTCTTTTACGTGAGAAAATACCATCCAGAGTACTTCGACTATGCCTGGATCGGCCTGTTTTACGTTTTCACCTCTCTCCTCTTCGACCTCGGTCAGGGTGTCGCCCTATTCTATCCTCTGACCTCCAATTTTTACTTCTTCAAGGCCTCTATATACGTTCAGATATGGCACGGTCTCCCATTACCGGACCCCCAGATGAGTTACGGTATCTGGGCTCCCTCGCAGACCATCGCCGTGGGCGAGAAATTGGGAGCCGCCGAAACATCAGCTCGATATGCCTCCATGTCCGAGACCTCCGTGGGCCTACTCTTCACTCTGATAGTGGCAGCCCTGATGTATTTTAGAAAGAGTCAGACCTTCTTGAAAGAGGTTTGGGAACTGATATTGGATATCATGCTATGGATACGTGACACATTTATCAGTATATTCAAAATAGAGAAAAGATAATTGTAGAAAAAAGAAAGGGATTTTTTAAAGGTCTTCGAGGAGTTCCTCTTCTTCTTCCTCTTCTTCACCGAAGGGTTCGCCGCATTCTGGACACTCCTCCGCATCTGCTGGAGCTTCCGCACCGCATACTGGGCATTCTATGACTTCCTCTTCGGCTTCCTCTTCCGGAGGTGCCAGCTCTACGCCGCACTCTGGACACTCTGCAGACGAGACAGGGATGACTGCCCCGCACTCTGGACATATCCCTTCTTCCTCTCCGGCTTCCTCTTCTTCAGGTATCTCAGCTCCACATTCTGGGCAGAAACCTACATCTGCCGGTACCGTGGCGCCACATTCTGGGCAGATGGACTCTTCTTCCTCGACCATTTCCTCTTCTACGACTTCGGTTTCGGATTTACTTCTACCCATGGCAGTGGCTGCGATGCCGATGATCAAAATGACTGCACTAACGATGACGCCAGAGAGGAAATACCTCCCGTAAACGCCTGCGGGGTTTTCTATTCCCATGAAAGGTCGGGGACCGCCCATCTTGATAGCTAAAACTCCGAGCATACCTATAATTCCCAAGCCCAGGAGTATGAATCCTGAGTTAGAGGAGGGTTCCTCTTCTTCTTCGGTGATCTCATTTACCATGCTTTCCTCTTCTTCGATTTCTTCTTCTTCTTCTTCAACCATATTTATCCCTCCGATACAGATTGAAATCTAATTAGGTGGCAGTATATATAAATTTACCGGTAAAGCTTATAAAGAATCATCCCAACAACTCCGTTTTCACATCGCCGGCCGGGATGATACAGAGGAATTCAGCTTCTCCATCCCCAACATTTTCGTATGAGTGGGACGTACCAGCAGGGATGAAAACAGTGCTATCTTCAGGTGCGATATAGACCTCATCTCCCAGGAATATTTTGATCTCTCCTCTTATCACGTACTGTACGTGTTCCGTATCTTGGTGCCTGTGACTCCCCATCTTCCCGCCTTCCTCCATGGTGAACTTCCGCATGTAGCAGTTCTTTGACCCCTCCGTTGAGGTTATCAGCTTCTGTTTCTTTATCCCCTCGGCTCTTTCCACTTCCTTTTTCTCTACTTCTTCCGAGTGTCGAACGATGCCTTCGGACATATCTTTGGCAAAAGAGCAGGAGTATATAAAAATAGAGGGAACATAACAAATTATTTGTAAAAAGACCTTTTTCTCTATTCTCCATGTCATCATATGACGACCTTTTAGAGATGTCGAAAAAGCTCCGCAGGATACAGAGGGCCCTATTTCTGCTGGCCTGGGATGAAAGGACCTACATGCCCAAGGGAGCCGTGGACGGTCGATCTAAAACCAAGGCGGAACTGTCTTCCCTCTATCACAAAAAATTAACATCAGAGAAGATGAAGAAGATCTTGGACGAGTTGAACAAGAATTCAGTTAAGGACGACCTTGACGAGGCTCAGAAAGCGGCCGTGAGGGAGATGACCCGTGATTTTGAGAGGAACTACAAGATACCAGACGAACTGGTCCAGGAACTGGCGAAAACGTCTTCCGAAGCACAGGCGGCCTGGGAAGAGGCCAGAGAGAAGTCGGACTTCGAGATGTTTCTACCTCACTTACAAAAGCAGGTGGAACTGCAGAAGAAGAAGGCGGAGCATATCGGTTACGAGAACGAGCCCTACGATGCGCTTGTGGACGGCTTCGAGCCCGGTTTCACCGCTAAAAAGATAAAGGGTATATTCGACCCCATGAAGAAGAAGCTGACACCGGTGGTTGATTCCATCTTATCCACTGATTATGTACCAGGGGAGGGCGTGTTCGAGGGAAAAACGTTCGATGTCGAAAAACAGAAAGAGATATGCAGGAAGATAGCTGAAAGTTTCGGCTACGATTTCGAGCACGGCAGACTGGACGAGACGGTTCATCCCTTCACCATCGGCATGGACGACGACGTGAGGATAACGAACCGGTACACGGAAGAGAACTT
>JAHENW010000005.1 GCA_018610025.1 Thermoplasmatota archaeon | reverse complement strand
GTCGGCTACATACCACGGCTCGCGGCCATGGCCGATAGGGGTTTGAGGAAGGTGGGACTTAACGGTAAAGCAGTACTTCCCATGGTACTGGGCTTCGGCTGCGACACCATGGCGACCCTGACGACGAGGGTGTTAGATACGAAAAAAGAGAGGGTCATCGCAACGACGATGCTGGCCCTTGGTATCCCGTGTTCGGCACAGCTCGGCGTACTATTCGCCATAATGGCTACCCTGCCCGTACAATTCTTCTTCGCATGGGCCGCCATCATATCCTTTCAGCTTTTGTTCGTAGCATGGAGCGCCTCGAAGATCTTACCCGGTAAGAGGGGGGACTTCATCATGGAGCTGCCACCCCTGAGGGTGCCAAGATTGAAGAACGTTTTACGTAAAACGTACTACAAGGTGGCCATGTTCTTCAAGGAGATCGTGCCCCTTTTCATACTGGGTACGTTCCTTATCAGTGTTGGCAACATCACCGGTGTTCTGGACATCTTGATAGAGGGCCTAGAGCCCGTGGTGGTATGGTGGATGGGACTGCCCTCAGAAACCTCCATAGCCTTCATACTGGGCTTCCTGAGGAGGGACTTCGGTGCCGCTGGTATACTGGACATGGCTGGGGGCATGAGCAACCTACAGATTTTGGTAGCTACCATCGCCATCACCCTTTTCGTTCCGTGCGTGGCCAACATGCTGGTCATTATAAAGGAAAGGGGCGTGAAGACCGCGGTGGCTATCATCGCCTTCATCATACCCTTCGCCTTCTTCGTCGCCGGGGTTGTCAACCATCTGGTCAGGTTCGTGGGGGGATTACTTTGAGTGAACACCAGTGTCCCCTGTGCGGTAACGAGTTCGATGAAGGCGATACAACGGCGTGCAGTTCATGTCCCATGGGGAAAAACTGTAATATGGTACGATGTCCTAACTGTGGGTACGAATTCATCCCCGGTGTGGACGAGAGGAGCTGATATTATATGGCTGATGAAAGACTTACGGATATAGAACTGGACGAGGCCCTGGAGATACTTTGGACGCTTGAGGAAGAGGGTAAGAGGGACAAAGAGAGTTTCAAACGGAGGTTGACCGATAGGACCGGGGGTAATCAGGAGCACCGCCGCAGGTTCAGACGAGGATATCGCGATAAGATCACTCAGAATGTGATAGATGAGCTCGTTGAGAGGGGACTGGCGGAGACGGATGCCGGTACCTTGAAGCTTACAGAGAAAGGCCGTCATGATGCCCGGAACGTGGTCAGGAGACACCGTTTGGCAGAACGGCTGATGGTGGATGTACTCGACATGGGCGAGGAGGAGGTGGAGAAACCGGCCTGCGAGTTCGAACACCTGCTGTCGGAAGAAGTTACTGAAAGGATATGTACCCTGTTGGGTCATCCAAGGGAGTGTCCCCACGGGATGCCGATACCCCGGGGAGAGTGCTGTTCTACCGGAAGGGAGACCATAGAGCCGGCCGTGCTGCCCCTTTCAAAGGTGCCAGTAGGTGAAGAGGTGGAGATCGCTTACGTACATACAAAAAGCCATCCCAGACTTCACAAGCTGCTGTCATACGATATCGGCCCCGGTTCAAAGGTGGAACTGCATCAGAAAAAACCGGTGTATGTTATAAAATCCGGTGAGACCGATATCGCATTGGAGGAAGAGGTCGTCAGTGACATCTTCGTGAAGCCGTTGGAGTGAAATGTTTTGGGCCAGTGAGATAGACTGAAAAGACGTTTTCCTACCCAGCTAGAAAACTTCGTTTATTCACCTACTATCTGAAGATGCAGACTTTTCTTCGATCTCATCAAGATGGGATTCACGTTTCTTCTTCCAGATGACTACAGCAGCGAAGATGGTGATGAGTGAGCCGATTATCAGGATGGACTGCCAGTACTGCTGAGAACTGCTAAAGTACTGAGGACCACCTATAGCGTATAGTTTATTTTCTGCACGTAGATAAATAGTACCGTCCGAACCGATTGCTGGAGATGACCTTATCCTGTATTCTGTAGTAAAATTCCACTTCTCTGTTCCATCTGGGTTGATTGCATGCAACTTGCCGGTCGTTGTCCCTACGTAGATAGTGCCATCCTTTCCGATAACAGGTGAAGTAAGCCTATTGAAACCAAAATACACATGGTCTGAAAGGAAACTCCATTTTTTGGTACCATCCGGCTTAATCGCATAAAGGATTTGTTGGTCAGAGCTAACGTATATAGTGCCGTCCTTTCCAATAGCAGGTGAAGTATTTACACCCTCTCGCTCGATGGAAAAATTCCACTTCTCCGTACCATCCGGGTTAACGGCGTACAGGTTGTTGTCGTCAGAGCCCACATATATCGTGCCGTCTGAACCGATGGCCGGGCTGGAATCCACAAAGTCGCCCGTAGTAAAGCTCCACTTCTCCGCCCCATCTTTCGGGTTAACGGCATACAAGTTGTTTTCGTGAGAGCCGACGTATATCGTTCCATCGTTTCCGATAGCGGGCGAGGAATCTACGATATTGTTTGTTTTAAAGCTCCATTTTTCCGACCCATTTTGATTGATAGCATATAGGTTGCCATCATGAGAACCAACATATATCGTACCGTCGCTCCCGATAACGGGTGAGGATTCTACGATATCGTTTGTTTTAAAGCTCCATTTTTCCGACCCATTTTGATTGATAGCATATAGGCTGCTATCATGAGAACCAACATATATCGTTCCATCGTTTCCGATAGCGGGTGAAGATTCTCTATTATAACCAGCAGAGAAGCTCCATTTTTCCGTACCATCCACATGACTGGTGTCGTACGGACTCCTACCAGTATGCCTGACGTTTCCTCCATAACAGGGCCACGGACTGTCGGCCAGACCTTCAGCTTTACCAGTAGTTGAAGCAAAGGGAACAATCAAAAATCCGATCACCAGCAGGACGATCACGACGAAGGTCACTGTTTTTCCGCCATCACTACTTCTCTTTTTCATCTATCCCACCTCCCACATTTTCACGTTTCTTCTTCCAGATAACTACAGCTGCGAAGATAGCTATGAGTGATACGGCGATGGCGAGTCCCTGCCAATTTGGAGAGCCGCCTATGGCGTATAGTTTCTCTCCAGCTCCGACATAAATCGTGCCGTCGCTACCGATTGCTGGAGAAGAAAACACACTACCAGTAGTGTTGAATGACCATTTTTTTGAGCCATCTGGATTGAGCGCATATACCGTCTCGTCTTTATCATATGCAGGACCATATCTAGGATGTAGATAGGGACCAAAATATATCGTCCCCTCCTTTCCGATTGCGGGTGATGATCCTATCGCGGCTCCAGTCTTGAAGCTCCATTTCTTCGTTCCGTTTGGATTAACGGCATATAAATTAT
>JAHENW010000004.1 GCA_018610025.1 Thermoplasmatota archaeon | reverse complement strand
TAAATCCTTCATCTCTTGGTCCTCCAAACCTATTATCCTGGCAAGTATAGCTATTCCCGCTACACCTTTTATCAAACCCGGTTTGGAATATTCCTTTGCAATGGATGTTATCGAAACGCCCACGCCCTTCTCAGATCCCATCTCGTCGGAGTTGTAGATCAAGATGCCGTTCTCTTTTACATGCCCTTCGTGAATATCATAACTCCTCTCGTCCAGATTGACAACCAGGTCGGCCTTCATGTAGTGACTGTTAATCTCACCCTTAGAAGTACTCACCACGGAGAAGTTGTGTCCTCCTCTGATGAGACTCTGGTAATCGTCCATCTCGAAAACATTCCTGCCCATGTCCTTGAACATCTGAGATGCAACGCTGCCTGCCTTCTTCACTCCCTCGCCCGCTTTTCCACCTATTATGTACGTGAACACGTCTTTTTTCATGTGAATCCTTCCTTTGATTTTTTAAATATATAGGAAAATGGTTTTTGTGCGGCCTTGTATCTACGTTCACTAGCGGCCTCTATTCTTCACCCTCTTCTTCTGGGGTTGGCATCACGCTCTTCATAGGTCTCTGGCCCATCTCCTTGTCCAACATCAGTAGACCTCTACCGCTGTCGCCGACCATATCGAGTTTATCGAGTATCTCCTCGGCCGATTCCTCTTCCTCGACCTGCTCGTCTACGAACCACTGCAGCATCTGTAACGTCGCACGGTCGTTCTTCTCGTCTGCCATGTCCGCCAGCTCGTTTATCCTCTTTGTAACATACTGCTCGTGCTCGTAGGCATCCTCGAATATATCCTTCGGGGACTCCCATTCAACCTGGGGCTTCTCTATCTCCTTGAGTACTACACGACCCCCTCTGCTTTCCACGTAATTGTATAATTTCATTGCGTGGTTGACCTCTTCCATGGCCTGGGAATGCATCCATGTCTCGAACCCGTCCAGTCCTTTGTCACCGAAATCGGCGGCCATGGACAGGTAGAGGTACGATGAGTAAAGCTCTGCGTTTATCTGGTCGTTTATCGCTTCTTCCATCTCTTCATCTATCATATCATATCACCTCTAAAATTTCTCGAACTTATCTGATGAGAGTCCACACACTGGGCAGTTCTCCGGCGGCTCACCTTCGTGGGTATATCCACACTTGGGACAGATGTATACCTCGTCCAGTTCCATATCTTCATCTTCTTCCGCAGCCTCCTTGGCATCCTCGTACATCTCCTCGTGTATCTTCTCTGCCTCCAGCGCGTAATTTATGGACGTCTGGGCACCGTACTCCTCTTCCAGCTCGGCTATGGCGTGGTATGCGGGGTACATGCTGTTCACCTCGAAGTTCTCGCCGTTTATCCCCTTCTCCAGGTTCTTAACCGTACCACCTATCTTACCGAGTTCCTCTGCATGATTCCTGGCATGGATCTTTTCAGCGAAGGCGATGGCCCTGAACAGTCTTGCTATGTTGTCCTTACCTTCTTCCTCAGCCACCTCACTGAAGTGAAGATACCTCATGTGCGCCTTGGACTCTCCTTCGTACGCTTCTTCTAACGATTTATCCGTCATCTTTCCCATTTTTTACACCTCTTTTATCATAAATAATTAAGAAAAAGGGTTTAGGACTCGCGGTGGCACAGCCACCAATCGTAGCACTCGATCTTGCCGTCCTTCTCGTCCTTCTCTCTTTTCTTTATCGTCTTAACATCACCCGCTGGCGGCAGGATGACGTCGTCTTTCATCAACTCGTTCTCCGGCCAGTTCGCCGGTATGGCTACTCCTTCATCATCTGCCTTCTGGAATCCCTTGATCATCCTGAGTATCTCGTCCATGTTTCTTCCGAGCTCAGCGGGATAGTACAGTATAGCCCTGATAGTGGACTCGGGATCGACTATGAAAACTGCTCTGACCGTTGCGGTCCCACCTGTGTGATGTATGAGACCCAATGTGTTAGCGACTTTACCAGTTCCATCTGCTATTATAGGGAACTCTATCTCTTCAGCTAGTTCGTCCTCTATCCACTCGGCCCACTTGAGATGACTGAATACCTGATCGATGCTCAACCCGATGAGTTCCGTGTTAAGTTCCCTGAACTCGTCGAAACGCTTCTGAAAAGCATAGAACTCAGTTGTGCATACCGGCGTGAAGTCTCCGGGATGAGAGAACAAGATGAACCACTTGCCCTCGAACTTGTCGGGCAGTTCGATCTCTCCGTGCGTGGTGTTGACGGTCATCTCTGGAAATTTGTCCCCTATCAAAGGCATCTGCTCTTCTTCCATTTTACCACTTAGATCTCTTTTTCGTTCGTCCAGAGTCCGTGGATATTGCAGTAGGAGTTGGCGATGATCGTTCCTTTCTTCTCCGTCTTGAAATGTGCGACCACCTTGGGTTCGGAGTAAACCGTGCTGGTATCCGGTCCCTGGGCGGACTCACCGTGTGACGTGAACTCATACTTGCCCAGCTCATACGGGTACTGCCCGTCCTCGGGCTTGAAGTACAGCTCTATCCACCTGATATGGTGTTCCGTTTCATTCGGATGTGAAATCTCCTTCCCTACCGTAGCCTCGACACTGATCTCATCACCTTCCTTTGTCACTTCTATCACTGGTACGTGCTTTTCGGTCTTCCAATCTTCGCTTTGATACATTTCTTCTATCTTACTCATTCTATCACCTTCTTAAGATTCATTTTTTAATACGTCTAATAACTCTTCAATATCGGGAACCTCGCCTATGGGGTAAACCTTGGAGAATATGACTTTACCATCTTCGCCCACTATAACGTTCGCCCTTTTAGAGAAACCTTTTTCTTCGTTGAACAGACCGTATTTCCTGCTGACTTCCCCGTGTGGCCAGAAATCTGACAGCAGGCGTGTGTCTTCTACACCTATCTTCTCGGCCCACAGCTTCTTGCTGGGGCTGGCGTCTACGCTTATGCCCACCGCAACGGCGTCCAGTTTTTCGAACTTACCGATATTATTCTCCAGGGACTGCATCTGTTTAGCGCATACGGACGTGCCCGCTAAAGGATGGAACGAGAGTACGACCCTTTTCTCCTGCTCTGAGAGAGTGAATTCTTCTCCATCTTGATCTTCAAGGGTAAAATCCGGTGCCTTTTCACCTTCCTCTATTACACTCATGTTATCAATCCTCTATCTTCTCGAACTGGCTCTTGGGGGCTCCACAGACGGGACAGACCCAATCGTCCGGCAGTTCTTCGAATTTCGTCCCGGGTTCGATACCGTACTTCTCGTCTCCTTCCTCTTCATCGTATACGTATCCGCAGACAGTACATCTCCATCTTGCCATATTATCACGGTCCTACATGCATACCGGGGTGGTATTCGTCGAACTCCTTGAACTCCTTCACCCGATCCAACTCTGATTTGAGTATGTCGTAGTGGTTCTGCTCCATCTCTGAAAGGTAGGAGAGAAGCTTGACCTCTTCTTCATTTTCTTCTTTCTCTAACATCTCCGCCATGTCCGCGTAGAAATCACGGGAGGCAACCTCGGCATCCATGGCCTGCTCGATGATCTCCGACTCATCTATATCATCACCGAATCGAATGAACGGTATCGGGACCGGGGTTTCATCGGGTATGGTCAGGTCTTCGCTTTTCCTCTCCTCATAAAAATCCCTGATGAACTCTTCGTGTTTCTGTTCTTCACCCGCTAGAAATTCAAAACGGTCCTTTATAACGAAATTGTTCATTCTATCTGCCAGGTACTCGTAGACCTCTCGAGAATTCTCCTCAGATTTTGCCGCTGCTCTCAACAACTCATCGAACTCATATTCATCTACATTCATGTTTATCATCTCCCTCTAGATAGGTATCATACCTCTTACCATCGAGGTCCATATTTAGGTGATTAATGTTAATAGAGGACTTGAGATTTAAAGCCTCCGATTTTTCTTTTATCGTCTTTTTTCGCGATATCATCTTGACACCTTTTTCGAGGGATAAGGGCATTTATTACGATATATATAAAGATTTTGTACGATATACGTAAGATAACGTTTATATATCACATCATTAATTACGAATACCATGGTAGAGATCGACGAAACCGACAGAGGAATCCTCGACCTGCTGAAGCGGAACTCGAGGAGACCATTTACAGAGATAGCGGAAAAATTGGACGTTAGCGAGGGAACTGTGAGAAAGAGAGTTCGATGTCTGGAGGAAGAGGGGGTCATCAAGGGCTATACATTGGAGATCGATCCGGCAGAACTGGGCTACGATTTCGTCACCATCCTGGGTGTTGACGTCGATCCTAAGTATCTTTTAGACATTGTTGACAAGGTAAGGGAGATCGAAGAGGTGAGATGGGCGGCTAAATCTACCGGGGACCACATGATAATGACAGAGATATGGGCCAAGGAGACCGAGGATTTGTCTAGGATAATAAGCGAGAAGATAGGCAAGCTTGAAGGGGTCGTGGACATGAAGCCCGCTATCCTGTTAGAAAAGAGGAACAAAGAAGGATTTATCTACGATAAGTGATTTTTTCTGGATGAAGATGCAGGGTGCCTGGGATGAAAAAAGTGATGGATATACCGTTCGACCACGAAGGTACCTTCGTATCCAGGGAGAACAGGTTTTTGGGTAAAGTGGAGATCTCTGGAGATGTTTATCCCGTACACGTGAGGGACCCTGGCAGGTTGGAAGAGATACTTTACGAGGGAAACCAAGTTCTGTTGAGAAGGGTTGACGACGAAAGCCGGAAGACGGACTATGATCTGATCGCTGGGAAGGTTGGTGAAAACTGGATACTAGTGAACTCCGGTTTTCATAGGGGGATATCTGAGAGGATATTGGATGATGGGGAGATCAGCCCATTCGGTGAGGGCAGTTCCTACGAAGCTGAAAAGATGCTCGGTGACAGCCGCATAGACTTCCTGCTGGAAGATGAGGATAAAAAGATATGGCTTGAGGTGAAGGGATGCACTTTAGCTGAAGATAGAGTCGCTCTATTCCCCGACGCTCCCACTAAAAGG
>JAHENW010000003.1 GCA_018610025.1 Thermoplasmatota archaeon | reverse complement strand
TACCGTGACATGGGACATCCCCTGGATCACCTCGACCACCGTGGAACTGTAGCTCAGGGTGAGTACACTTTTGAACCCCTGCTCTTCAAAATACTCGACAGCCCTGTCCACAACTTCTTCCTTAGCACTCTTCAACCTCTTTTGATAAAACGCCGCCGCCTCTTTCCAGTCCTCCTCCTCTTCCATGGCAAGTAACACGTGGTTGACGAGATTGACCAGCGGTGCCATGGAATGACGTCCTTTGAGCACTTTGAACAGATATTCTCTCGCCTCTTTTTCTTTCAACTGCTGTATCGAAACAGCGGTATCGGACGCGAGCTGAGAGGCGCCTTTCTCGTTATCCTCGACTATCTTTTCGGCCTTGCGGTAGGGCATCGTCTATGTATAGACCACAGGTTATTTTTATTTTCCTTTTTTTCCCGAAATGATAACGCTTAATTACCCCATTCTACATTAGGTGTAGATTGTTATGAACGCATCAACTAGGGGGAATGAACACGCCGGAGCTAGCGTATTCCAATAAGTTAGAGGAGTACTTCGACAACCTCGAGAAAAAAGCAGAGGCTTGTTACGAGATAGGTGAGGAAGCCAGAGGTAAAGGCTACGATCCAAAGAAAGAAGTCGAGATACCCATGGCCGAAGACCTGGCCCTCCGGGCCCAGAAACTCACTAGTGTCGAAGGTACGGCGGAGAAGATACGTGAACTGAGTGAAGAATTCGATAGAGGAGAGGTGTCCCTAAAGATAGCAAAAGAGGTGGCTTCCCGTGAAAGCGGCAGTGTAAGGAAGCGGCTGGAAGACGCCGTGAGGATCGGTCTAGCTGTTTTGACCGAAGGTATACTAGTCGCCCCACTGGAGGGTATCGGAGGCGTCGACATAAAGGAGAACAGCGACGGGTCAAATTACGTAGCACTCTCTTTCGCCGGGCCTATAAGATCGGCCGGTGGTACAGGGCAGGCCATGAGCGTTCTGATAGCAGACGTCGTGAGAAGGGAACTCGGCATCGGCGAGTTCAAGGCGACGCCCTCGGAGATACAGCGGTTCAAGGAAGAGATCCCTTTATACAAGAAGGAGAGGGGGCTGCAGTACACACCTTCAGGTGAAGAGATAGGACTCATAGTGGACGGGTGCCCCATCAGCATCACCGGAGAGGGGACTGAACGCGAGGAGGTCTCCGGGCAGAGGGACCTGCCCAGGGTGGAGACCAACAGGATCAGAGGGGGCGCGTGCCTGGTCATCGCCGAGGGCATGTGCCTGAAGGCCCAGAAGCTCAAGAAATACGTCGAGAAGCTGGACATCTCGGGCTGGGACTTCTTGGACGAGTATATAAAGAAGTACGCCACGGGTAAGGGAAAGCAAAAGGAAGATGAAAAGAAGAAGGGCGTTTGTCCCAACTAGCAGTACATAAAGGAGTCCATCGCCGGTAGACCGGTCTTCGGTCACCCCAGTGAGAAAGGTGGTCTGCGGTTGAGGTACGGGAGGACGAGATCGCTGGGGCTTGCGGCCATCGCGGTGAACCCGGCCACCATGTACCTTACAGGTGAATTCATGGCCCTGGGAACGCAGCTGAAGACGGAAAGACCGGGCAAGGCCGGAGCGGTGACACCCTGTGATTCCATCGAGGGACCGATCGTGCTGATGAAAGACGGTTCCGTCAAAAGGGTAGATTCGGTAGAGGAAGCTAGAAGGATAAGCAATCGCGTCGGAGAGATCCTGGATATGGGGGAGATCCTGGTCCCCTACGGTGAATTCTTGGAGAACAATCATCCCTTGGTCCCGGGGGCATACTGCCACGAGTGGTGGGTACAGGAAGTCGAACGGGAGCTGGACGGAGATGTGGAGAGTACAAAAGATATATCCGCAGAGGACGCCGTGGAGCTGTCCGAGGAGAAGGGCGTTCCACTGCATCCCCGATACACCTACCTGTGGGACTACGTTGACGTGGATTCAGTTCAAAATCTCCGTTCGCATATATCTGAGAAAGGGACGGTGGACGATAAACTTCGTATCCCCTTCGATGACGAGATCAAAGGGACTCTAGAGAGCGTAGGCATACCACATGAAACGGATGAAGAGATAGTGGTGGACCAGTATGAACCGCTACTGTTCACCCTTGGTTTGGACCTGGAGAATTTAGAGGGTGAGGAGGGGGAGGAGAAGGAGGACGTACTGGAGTACGTGAGCGCTCTCGCCGGTGCAGAGATAAGGAGCAAAGGCCCGACCCGTGTCGGTGCCAGGATGGCTAGGCCTGAAAAAGCTAAGGAAAGGGAGATGAACCCGGCGGTACACGGCCTGTTCCCGGTAGGAGAGGCCGGGGGGTCCCAGAGACTGGTCAGTAAGGCAGTCGAGGAGGGTATAATAGAGGTGGAGATAAGTGCCAGGGAGTGTACCTCATGCGGTAAAAGAGGCGCCGAGATAAGGTGCTCCTGCGGTGGGAGAAGGGAGATGATCGACGAGCCAACAGAACAGAAGATACCCATGGCCAATATCCACCGTCAGGCGCTGAAGAATTTAGGGGAAGGGGGCAACATAAAGAAGATCAAGGGAGTCAAAGGGCTGATCACCAAAAATAAGGTGCCCGAACCATTGGAGAAGGGGATTCTGCGGGCCAAGAAAGATATCTCGGTCTTCAAGGACGGTACTGTAAGGTACGATATGACCGATCTTCCCCTCACCCATTTCAAGCCAAAGGAGATAGATTTGAGCGTTGAAAGGGCAAAGGAACTCGGGTATGAAGAGGACATCTACGGGGAGGAATTAAAAGATGGAGACCAGATACTGGAGATAAGGCCGCAGGACTTCATCGCTTCGAAGGACGCCGGTATCTACCTCAAGAGGGTAGCTGACTTCATCGACGACCTGCTGGAGAAGTACTACGATATGGAGCCCTTCTATAACGTGGAAAAAAGGTCTGGCCTGATAGGAGAGATGATCGTTGGGCTCGCACCCCACACATCCGGTGGGGTCCTGGGCAGGATCATCGGTTTTCACGGGGGCAAGGCTGGATTCGCACATCCCTACTTCCACGCGGCAAAGAGAAGGAACTGCGACGGCGACGAGGACTGTATCATGCTTCTTTTAGACGGTTTACTCAATTTCTCCAAAGAGTTCCTACCCCAGAAGAGAGGTGGGCAGATGGACGCACCGCTTGTTCTAACGACAAGAATAGACCCGGTTGAGATAGACAGCGAGGCGCACAATATAGATATCGTTTGGAACTACCCTCTTGAATTCTACGAGAAGACCCTTGAATATCCGGGGCCAAAAGAAGTAAAGGACCTGATAGAGACCGTGGAGGACAGGTTGGGGAAGGAGGAGCAGTACGAAGGTTTCGGCTTCACTCATTCCAACGAAGATATATCCGAGGCACCGGAGAGCAGTAAGTACACCCGTTTAGGGAAGATGAGCGAGAAGATGAAGGCCCAGGTGGAAGTGGCGGACCTGATCAGAGCGGTGGACGCCACCGACGTGGTCAGTCGGGTCATCGAAGACCACTTCATACCGGACCTCATCGGAAACCTGAACAAGTT
>JAHENW010000002.1 GCA_018610025.1 Thermoplasmatota archaeon | reverse complement strand
GCTTTTGGACGATATGCACGGGTTGTCGAAGATGATGCCCGTGGCCAGCGGTGGACTCCACCCAGGATTAGTACCCGATCTGCTGGACAAGAGCGGTCGGGACGTACAGATCCAGGCCGGTGGGGGTGTATCAGGGCATCCAGACGGTGTGAGAAGTGGAGCGGCCGCTTTGAGCCAAGCGGTAAATGCTTTCGTACAGGGTGTTCCCCTGAAAGACTATATGGAAGAACATCAGGAACTGAAGAAAGCAGTAGAGAAGTGGATGTGATATCATGTTGAATTTGAAGGCTAAGAAGATAGACCTCCAAGCGGGAGAATGCGTGGTGATTTTAAACAGAAAGGATGCGGAAAAACTTGGTCTACGGAGCCAGAGCAGGATCAAGGTGAGGAAGGACGACCGGGATCTAACGGCACTGGTAGAGATATCGGGAAGTCTGGTTGAAGAGGGAGAGATCGGCCTGCTGGAGAAAGTATACGAACAGCTGGAAGCAGAAGAGGATAAAGGTATATCCATCATCCCAACAGGAAGGCCTGAATCCATCGATCATATCAGGGAGAAATTGGAGGGCGAGGAGCTCAGCGAACATGCTGTCAGAGAGATCATAGACGATATCGTCGAGAGGAGATTATCCGATATCGAACTCTCGGCGTACGTATCTGGAGTTTACTCTCAAGGTATGAATCTGACCGAGACGAAGTACCTGACTCAAGCCATGATCGACACTGGTGATACAATAGAGTTCGACAAGCATCCTGTCTTCGATCATCACAGTATAGGCGGCGTCCCTGGGAACAAGATAACTCTATTGATCGTCCCCATCGTAGCGGCTGCGGGCCTAATGATCCCCAAGACCAGTTCGAGAGCCATCTCTAGTGCCGGGGGCACGGCGGATACCTTCGAGGTCCTGGCCAATGTATCACTTTCCAATCATCAGATAAAGGATATAGCTGAAGAGGTCGGTGGGACCATAGCCTGGGGCGGTGCCGTAAACCTCGCCCCAGGTGATGATCTGATAATCCGGGTGGAGTACCCCCTACGTATAGATCCATATCCTCAGGTCATTGCCTCCGTGCTGTCAAAGAAGAAGGCCGCGGGGGCGGAATATCTAGTGATGGATATACCGGTGGGTCCGAATACCAAGGTGGAAAACATGGACCTAGGCAGGCAGTACGCCCGGGACTTCGTATCCCTAGGCGAGGAGATAGGGATCCAGGTCAGATGTGCCATGAGCTATGGAGGACAACCGGTCGGTACCGGAGTAGGACCGGCCGTGGAGGCCAAAGAGGCATTGGAAGCCTTAGAGGGAAAAGAATCTACCTCTTCCAGCTTGATAGAGAAGTCAACCTCCTTAGCGGGTATGATACTCGAACAGGGTGGGATCCAGGAAGGGAAGAAAGAGGCGAAGAAACTGATTGAGAGCGGTGAAGCCCTGGATAAGATGAAGCAGATAATCGACAGACAGGGTGGTGATCCTGAGGTGACTTCGGAGGATGTCCAGATTGGAAAGTATTCAGAGAAGATACGAGCAAAAGAGGAGGGTTATGTCGGCCGGATCAACAATCATGAGATCGTTCGAGTGGTCAGGACGGCAGGAGCTCCCCATCAGAAGAAGGCTGGGCTGATACTGAATAAGAAGAAAGGTGACAAGGTGGATGAAGATGAGGTCCTCTACATCATCTATTCTGACCATAAAAACAACCTAGAGGATGCTGTAAAAATGGCGAACCATGTCCAACCCATATCTATCGAAGGGATGATACTGGAGACCCATCCAGACTTTCAGACGGTATGATCTTCACCAGATATGATCTCATCACACGTAATGCCTGATCCGGATGGCCTCTCCCCTATCGGCCTCCTCCATTTCTGGCCCTGACATGGCCGCCGGCCCTACCCCTCTCAGTTCTCCCTGGTGGACGACGACAACTTCATCCTCCGGCCGTATCTTCTGATCGGCTTCTTTCACACCGACGGCGAATACACTCCCTTTGGGTCTGAAGTCATCTATCTCCGCTGTATACGTTCCCTTCTCTTTCAATATCGCTGCCCCTTCCAGTGTCAAAGATATCAGTCCTCTCTCGTCCACCAGCATCCCCAGCTGGTCCCCGTCCCTCATAATCTTGTAGTAAGGGTACCTCCCCTCGATGGTGCTTTCTTTCACCAGTTCTTCCCCCGCCTCTCCGAACTGGAATCGTGCAAACCCACTGAGGTTCCCCTCGAGGAACCTGTCTACGTTTTTCTCTTTAAAATCGCACCCTTTCAAGGTATCCTCTAGGCGATCTAAGGCCTCTGAGCTGGTGGGGTGGCATCCCTTGACAGTGTCTATACAATCTATCTCTTGGGTGACGAAATCCATGTGCCCAGGTAGATGAGAGATGATCTGGGAGTGATCACCTTTATTCATTATATCCTTGAGCATGGATAGGATGATCTCCTTTTCTTCCTGAAACCACCGCTCACTCACTGGGATATCGTACTGCTGGGCGGGGTAGAACATCTCTATCTCTCTGGGAACTGCTCCCATGGGCGAGGTCAATATGAGTTCGTGGATATCCGTCCAATCCACCTTTTTCGTTCTGCTCCTGATGAGACCATGCGTTCTGGATCGGAAGTACGGCTTTCTAGCGGAGCACGGAAGCAGGAGCAGCACGTTCCTTTCCGGTGGGACATATCTTTCCTTCATCCTTCTTCTAAAACGCCGGATGTCCGGGCGATGCAGTCCCTCACGGGTGGTCACCTCTATACTGCCCCCGGTCACCGGCACACCTTTTTCAAAAGAGGAATACTCTATATCACATAGGCGGAGGACCTCCACCAACCACGGCTCCGACCTGACCCTGGTCTCCACCAATTCTCTTATCTTCCTTTCCGATACAGCCCGGCGAACCAGCTTTAACTCCGACCTGAGTGCCTCCCTATTTTGACCTTCTTCATCATCAAAGCCCTTCCAATCGGATAGATCAATATTCATGGCAGAGTAGTAATCTGCCGCGGCGGAATCGAACATGTCGACGCCCATGTATGCCAGCAGGGCCATATACTGGGGCTGGGCTATCCCGGGAGCGTAGAGGAGTTTGTGGAAAGGGATCTTTTTTCTCAGCTCTACAACCCTTTTGAACAACCTTTCACTCCTCTGCAGCAGTTCGGGAGCATTCCCAAGGACGTAGAGCTCTGCATCCGGTCTGGGTTCCTGACCGTATAAGACCTGTATCTTTTCATTTCCTCCCTTTGAATCTACTAGTCTTCCTCCTATGACCTGTGGATAGGCAAAGGTCGATGGAAAGTTTCCCTCCTCATCTGGTAGGGATGAAAAAAATGAATTGGGCACCTTGAACTCCAACTTCTCATCTAGTGAGAGCTTCACCTCGTTATCCTCGTCATCATAGGAATCCCGGAAAAAGAAAACATTCGGAAATCTGACCTCTTTGTCATCCTGGCTCCACTTACCTGTCTTGGCGAGTCCCCATCTATCCGTTACTTCTATCATCCGAGTGGTGATAAGATGGTGGATAAAAAGTATTTTCTCTTTTTAAAAACGCGAGAGCGGAAAAGGAACCAAAAAGAAAAATAAATAGAAAGGAAAAGGGACTAAGTATTACTTAGTCCTCCTCCATTATCTTCATCCATCCGCCAGACTCGTAAACAGCGAGTCCTCTTTCGTCGAGTTTCCTCTCGAACTCATCCCAGTCGATGACTTCCAACCTTGGATTGTCACCCTTTGTGAACTGGATTCCGTCTGTGCCACTAACTTTACCTGGCTTCAGGCCCTTCTTCTCTGCTATTCGTCTAGCTTTATCGGTACTTATTTTTTCCATGCTCATTTTTTATCGCCTCCTAGGCATATAAGGGCCGTATTCTCACCGACCCCAGACTCTAAATAGTCTATTAATATAAATAAGTTTCGCTAATATTCAGTGATTTGACCCTATTTTCCCCCTCAAAACCCCCTATCTCGGTAGTCATCCTTCCGGCGTCAGACTACAGATGAAAAATTTTATAACAGAGACCCGATATGCTCGCTCAAGCATAAAGGTGGTGTAGAACGATCAAGGATCGGAACAAGCGAGCATGGACCGTGTTGATCGTAACCCTGATGGTGATCCTCGTTGCCTTTCAGGGCTGTATGAATGAAGAAAAAAAAGTCCTCAACGTATATCATGCGGGCTCCCTATCGATCCCCTTCGACGAGATGAAGAAGAAGTTCGAAGAGGAGTATCCTGATGTAGAGGTGAGGAACGAAGGTGCAGGGAGCGTTGCCACCGTTAGAAAGGTGACGGAACAGGGCCAGGAACCTGATGTTGTGGCCGTGGCCGACTACACGCTGATCCCTTCACTCATGTACGAGGAGGATAAAGCAGATTGGACCGTTAGGTTCGCAAGGAACAGGATGGTGCTTGCTTACACCGATCAGAGCAGATACAAGGACGAGATATCCACCGATAACTGGTACGACGTTTTGGACCTAAATGATGTCAAATACGGTTTCAGCAATCCCAACGATGATCCGTGTGGATACCGCTCTCAGATGGTGACACTGCTGGCCGAAGGTCATTACGATAACCGATATATATTCGATGATTTGGTAGAGAACCACACCGGCATAAGCATTGAAGACAATAACATATCTTTACCTTCCTCACTCCAGGGAACCATAGACACCGACGAAGTGATGGTGAGGAGTGCAGAAGTGGACCTCATGGGAGCCCTGGAAGGTGGAGAGATAGACTACCTTTACATATACCAGAGTGTTGCGGAACAGCACGAAGGCGTGGATTTCGTTCAGCTCCCCGAACCGATAGACCTGAGCAGTGTACAGTACGCTGACGATTATGGTGAAGTAACGCTGACACGAGCTTCTGGAGAGATCAGTGTGGGTAAACCCATAGTTTACGGGATAACAATCCCCAGTACGGTACAGGAGAAGGAGCTGGCCGTGGAATACGTGAAGATGCTGCTTGAAGAGACCGGTCAGGACATCATGGACTCCAACGGCAATCCTCCCATAGTTCCCGCAAAGGGGTACAACGTCCAAAAGATGCCTAGTGAATTGAAAGAACTCGTCGAGGAAGCGTGAGAAAGAGAAGGAGGTTATAAGGTGAAGGTCGAGATAACCCCTACCGCATTGATCATGGCCATCGTACCCATACTGGCTGTGCTCTACTTCCTGGGGTTGTGGATACCACTCACGGCCGTCACGGGATTGACCGTCTTCTTTCTTATATTTTTTTCAGAGATAAAAGACGAAGACCCGACGTTCATCATATTCTCCATAATCGCTATCTTCCTGATAGTCTTCGTTTTACTGCCCATCTCACAACTCTTTTACTCTGCCCTGCCAGAGATAGAACGTGCCTTATCGGATCCCTACGCCGTCAACTCGATAGTTACCAGCATCTCGGCGGCCTTCACCGCTACCTTGATAGGCCTCCTCCTCGGAATACCGCTTGCTTACGTTCTATCCAGAAAAAATTTTCCTGGCAAGTCCTTCGTCGAAGGCATAATCGACCTGCCGATGGTGGTACCCCACACCGTAGCCGGTATAGCCCTGCTGGTGGTGTTCGGGAGACATGGGAGCTTGGGAGAACCTCTAGGCCAGGTGGGTTTAGATTTCGTCGATGCCTTCCCAGGTATAGTCGTGGCTATGCTCTTTGTGAGTATACCTTTCATAGTCAACCAGGTCCGTGAAGGCTTCGAGAAGGTCGATCCCCGTTTGGAGAAGGTGGCCATGAGCCTGGGAGCGGACAGGAAGAGGACCTTTTTTACTATCTCATTACCGCTTATCAAGCGGAACATAATATCAGGAGGGGTCATGGGATGGGCGCGGGCTATAAGTGAGTTCGGCGCCGTAGTCCTGATAGCGTACTATCCGAGAACCGCTCCGGTGTACATATACGAGAGCTTTTTAAGAAGAGGCCTGCTGGCCTCCCAGCCCATAGCCGCCCTTTTGCTGTTGGTCACCCTCACCGCCTTCATAATCTTGAGAACATTTACCAGGAGGTTGAAACCCTATGATGGAGGTTGAAGGGATCAGTAAGGAGTGGGATGACTTTCAGTTAAAAAACGTGAGTTTCGATGTTGAAAGGGGGGAGTACTTCGTACTGCTGGGACCAACAGGGGCGGGCAAGACATTACTTTTGGAACTGCTGGCCGGTTTCTACGAACCGGATGAAGGGAGGGTGATGGTCGATGATGAGGATTACACGTTTAAAGAGCCCCATAAGAGGGACTTCGCCTTCGTTTATCAGGATTACATGCTGTTCCCGCATATGGATGTAAGAGAGAACATCGCTTACGGGCTCGAGGTGAGGGATGCTGACGGCATTCAAGAGAAGGTGCTCAGCATCGCTAGAGAGATCGGCGTCGAGGACCTGTTGAAAAGAAAACCCAGGACATTGAGTGGAGGGGAGCAGCAGCGCGTATCACTGGCTAGGGCCCTGATAATGGAACCAGAAATCCTTCTCTTGGATGAGCCCTTCGGGTCCTTGGATTACAAAACCACCGAAGAGCTGAGGGAGTTGGTTAAGGATATCCACAAGGACTACGGCTGCACCGTTATCCACGTAACACATGATCAGGAGGAGGCCGTTCTGATGGGGGATAGGCTGGGTGTGATGAAGGACGGAGCGATAGTACAGATAGGCGAGCCGCAAGGCATAATGAGAAGGCCTACATCAAAGTTCGTGGCGGAATTCGTCGGAACAGGGAATATATTTCATGGAAAAGCTGGAAGGGACGGGGACGTTACTATCATCGACGTTGACGGAGTAGAAATATATTCAACTGCGAAGGCCCGGGGAGACGTGACGGCGACAATCAGACCGGAGGATATCATAGTTAGTGAGGAGGGGTTCGAATCCAGCGCTAGGAACAACTTCAAGGGGGTAGTGAGAAGGATAACTGATAGAGGGATTTACCAGGAAGTGGAGATCGATATCGGTGTCCCGATGATAGTTTTCATCACTAGGCAGTCTGTTGAAGGACTGGGTCTCGAGGAGGGAAAGGATATATACCTGCTGTTCAAGGCCTCGGCCGTTCACCTTTTCAATGAATGATTCAAGGCGACTGTGAGATTCAAGGTCAAAAGAGTTTACCCCAAGAATGCTCGAAATTGCTGTAGGTCTTACCTAGGTCCTTTTTATTGACATCCAATGAACCGTCCTTCAGCTTGAACCTAAATTTATCTAGCTCAG
>JAHENW010000001.1 GCA_018610025.1 Thermoplasmatota archaeon | reverse complement strand
TAAAATGATTCCTTCACGTCTAGATGAATCTCGCCCTCTTCGAAGATCTTGCCGAGGACATCCTCGTCACAGGCGGCCAGTAGCACATCGTCCCCCTGCTCGTACATGCAGTAAGATATCATCTTAGACACATATCAAGCCATCTTATATTTACCTTGTGCTGGCTCGTAGATCTCTCCCTTCGTTTTCATCATCTCCAACTCCTTTTTGACTTCCGCACGACTCACACCTTCCTCTTCTGCCTTCTCTAGGACCTCATCTTTTGGCACTGGTCCTTCATGCACTTCCTGGAGCTCTCTAAGTAACCCTCTGACCTTCTGGAGAACCGACCTCTCAGTGTGGGACACTTCCGCGGCCACCAGGTCGATATCCAATCCACCTTCAGTGGATGCTACTTGATTCAAGAAATCTCGAGTTACCTTGATAGCTCTTTCCGCGTCATCCGTTGTCACGGTGTTCCTGAGATGCGCTCGAGCGCTCGCCTCGGCCAATCTAACCAGGGACTCCAGCTGTCTAGCGGTGACCGGGATGGAATCCTCTTCGCTCCCGCTCTGTCTGAGTTCTAGGTAGAAATCTTCCAGTTTCTCTTTGCTCTCGTCAGTCATCACCGGTTGGATACTTTTTGCGTAGGCGATGTACTTCCTGAAGAATTCTTTATCTAAGGGTGGAACATATCTTTCATCGGCTTCGTAGTCTTCCCTTTCGATCAATTTCTCCCCTGCCTGATGTAGACCCATGATATGTTTGGCTATGTTCTTGTCCTTCTCGCGATCCGGCTTGTCCATTATCGCGAATATCAGGTCGAATCTGGAGATAAGGGGCGGGGGCAGTTTTATCTGCTGGGATATGTTCTCGTGCTCCTCGAACCTCCCGTACTGGGGATTCGCGGCTCCTAGAACGGCGCATCTGGAGTTCAGCTGCGCATTTATACCGGCCTTGGCAACGGATATCCTCTGCTGTTCCATGGCTTCGTGCATGGCGCTCCTGTCTTCGTCCCTCATCTTGTCGAGCTCGTCAACACAGGCGATGCCCTTGTCTGAAAGGACCAGTGTGCCGGCCTCCAGTATCCACCTGCTCTCTCCCATGACCTCCTCGCGGACGGCGGCGGCGGTGAGTCCCGCACCGGTGGACCCTTTTCCCGACGCGTACATACCTCTCGGTGACAGATCAGATATATACCTGAGCAGCTGGGACTTCGCAGTCCCTGGATCACCCACCAGCAGGATGTGTATATCGCCTCTTACCGTCTGTTCGTCCGGCATGGTTTTTCTTACCCCGCCGAACAGTTGAAGGGCGAGTCCCATCTTCTCACTCCTCAAACCCTGGATGCTGGGAGCTATCGAATCGACGATACGGTTGAACACCCTTCTGCCTTTCACTTCCTACTCGATCCTTCTTTTGTCCTCTTCAGAGAGTTCTACATCTTCGTACTCGTACTCCTTTATCCCGATACTGTTGACCCTCATGAATATATTGAATGTGCGGTATTTGGACTTCCCGCTCTGCTTCGGGGAACCATCCAACCTTCCGTTCACCGTTATCCTGTCACCCGGAGAGACTTCACCCACTAGGTCTTCCTTGACCCAACCCTTCAGCCTCTGGGGCTGTTCTCCGCCTCTGAGCCCCTCCGGGCTCTCCTGTATCTCCAGCGTTTGGTAGTTCTGGAAAGTGGACTCGTCCAGGAGGACCTTGAAATTGGCCTTATTGGCGGGCTTGCCGCATCCCCCCTGATTCTCATAACATTCCAGAGGTTCCTCGATCTTATCCGAGGTCTGCTGTTGGCTTATCTTCGTCTTGCATCTACTGCACTGAAAAACTGCCTGGGTTATGCGTGGCCTCACCTCTGTCGCTTTCCTCACCAGCCCGTCGACGGCTATGTATTTTGAGAGGTCGCTGGCCCTCAGGTCACGGATCCTCGTGTGCCTTGACTCAGGCAGTTTCTCTATCCGCAAGTGTATCTCCACGTCTTCATGTGCTGGACCCAAAAGGTCTTCTATAGCCCTCTGAGCCTGGTCAAAAGATACGGTTGGATTGTCCAGGACATATCTAGGGAAGTCCACATCCTCGAAGTAGAGATGCAGTTCATTGTAATCGACATATATAGATTTCTCTTCAGGATAATTATCCGCAATCTTGTTCAACTCGGGAGTATAACCTTCATCCTCGAAGAAATCCTTGAACCTGTCCTTTATCTCTGATTCTTCATACTCCGCCATATTTACTTCTCCGGAAGAAATGCATAGACATAGGTCTTTAATTAATTTGACGGCAGGGGGAGTGAAAAAGATGTAAAGACTATATATGGCCTTCTTTTTGGTTCCTATAACTCTATACCTGTTTCCAAGGGATAAAAATGCCCGAATCCATACTGATAGGTTACCATCGACGAAGTGGGAGCACCCTGCTGATGAACCTCATGAACGCCTTCGATTCACTGAAGGTGTACGGGGAGGTCCCATCTATCCCCATCATGTTGAGATATGTCTTGGGGAACGTGAGGATAAAGAAGAACATCTGTGTCAAGCCAATGGATATATTTTATATAGCCTATCCAGAGAACTTTAAACGATTCTACAAGACCTTCGACAAGTTCGTCTGGATCTCACGGATGCCCATGGACACCTACCTCTCGGATATGGAAACCGGTTACATGTATCTAAGCTACCTCTCAAGGAAGGAGAGAGAGGGCATCAGGGTAAAATTCTTCGATAGGTGGGAGAACGTGTATTCCCACTACTTCGCCAACGAGGACAAGTGGCATCTGGTAAGGTACGAAGACCTGACCAACGACACCGCTGAGACGTTCAATGCACTTTCGGATTACCTAGGCCTGGATTTCTCTCCTGAAAAACTGGACCTGGAGGCTTTGAATCTCAACTGGGATGGGGGAGACACGAAGATACTGGAGACTGGAGATATACACACGAAATCTAGATTTAGGTACAAAAAAGAGATGCACGAAGGGCAGATAGACCTCTTCATGAATAGATTGGGCGAAAAGATCGCGAGGCTTGGCTATGATATCTGAATGTTCTTTTTTTGATCCCACCGAGAGGTAAACTAAGATGCTCTTCACCATCCTTTTTTTACTTTTCGTCGGCTTGGGCGCCGGGGTCATAACCGGCCTCATAGGCGCCAGCGCCGTTGGATTCGTGGTCCCCCTTCTAGTGGTGGTCATGGATATTGATCCCTACCTTGCCATCGGCATAAGTCTTACCATCGATGTCGTGGCCTCCTTCTTCGCCTCCCACACCTACTTCACCCACGGAAACATCGATCTGAAGGTCGGAGGACAGATAGCCGTTCCAGCAGTGGCAGGAGCACTCTTCGGCAGCTGGTTCTCCAGTTTCATACCGTCCACGAGTTTAGGAGGCCTTGCGGGCATAGTCACCGTGATAATCGGTGTGAACTTCCTGCGCAAGCCCATGTCCTCCTATGTTAAGTCATTCAAGAAGAAGATGGACCTCTCTTTTCTACAGGAAAATAAGATACTGTTTTCAGTAGTGTTCGGCTTCATAATCGGCACTATATGCGGAACCATGGGTGCAGGTGGGGGTATGATGATCCTGTTGGTACTGGTCTTCATCCTGGACTACAGGGTCCACGAGGCCGTGGGTACTTCAGTCCTTATAATGGTCTTCACCGCCCTCTCCGGCTCTTTAGGACACGCCGTTTATGGAGAGTTCTCACTCTACTACGTTTTCCTGGGATGCATAGGCGGTGCGGTGGGTGCCAAGACAGCTGCCTCCTTCGCCAACGTAGTTTCTGAAGAAAGGTTGGGCCGAATCGTGGGTGTGATATTCATCATACTAGGCAGTATAATGATAGTGAAGCAGTTCTTCCTTTGAACAAAAGATAGATTAGAGTCGAGTCATTTTCTTCCCTATGGACGTTAGTGATTTCGACAGTTCGGATGAACTGTATCCCCTTTGGAAAAAAGT